>NZ_AJRC02000032.1:0-5413 GCF_000298695.2 Streptococcus sp. GMD3S
AAATAGGTTTTCTCAGTTCAAGGAGAAAAAAGATAAATTCTTATCTATCTTAACAAGCTTAGCTGGCACAGCCCTTGTTCTCGCGGCTATCTGGTTAGGATGGACAAAATAAACAGAGAAACCTCGGTATGAACCGAGGTTTTTAAGATGAAATTCTTGGTCGTGGTTGAAAAATATGCTACACTAACAATATGAAAATTTTAATCCCAACAGCAAAAGAAATGAACACAGACCATCCTTGTATCGAAGCGCTCCCCTTGAGGGAAGAAAGTCAGGTAGTCCTTGACTCACTGGCGCACTACTCAGCCAGTGAATTAGAGACTTTTTATAAGGTATCTGCCGAGAAAGCAGAAGAAGAGTACGCTCATATTCAAGCTTTAAAAGATCACAGGGCTAAACATTATCCAGCCTTGAAACTTTTCGATGGTCTCATGTATCGTCACATCAAACGAGATGAGTTAACCAAGGCTGAACAAACCTATCTTGAAAATCATGTCCTAATTACCTCGGCTTTATACGGTGTTGTCCCCGCCTTGTCGCCCATGGCTCCTCACCGTTTGGATTTCTTGATGAAGTTAAAAGTTGCTGGGAAGACTTTAAAGAGTCATTGGAAGTCAGCCTACGATGAGGCACTAGAGGATGAGGATTTGATATTCTCACTCCTATCATCAGAGTTTGAAACCGTATTTTCGAAGGAAATTAGAGAAAAGATGGTGACCTTCAAATTTATGGAGGACAAGGCAGGCCAGCTGAAAATCCACTCAACCATTTCAAAAAAAGCCCGTGGTGCCTTTTTAACCGCCTTGATAGAGGGGCAAGTCCATACAGTCGAACAAGCTCGCAAGCTCCGCTTTGCCGGCTTTGACTACCGACCTGATTTATCCAGTGACTTAGAACTCGTCTTTGTGAAACAAGCATAAAACCAGCTCATTCGAGCTGGTTTTTGCTGGATTAGTTGATGGCTGCAAGAAGGTCGTCAGCTTGTTTTGCAAGTGATGAAGCAGTTGCTTCTTCTAACACCAATTTTCCGTCTGCCCAAGCAGAGTCATTGACACGAGCAGCTGTAAAGTCACCAACGACTTGTGTACGGATAAATGGCAAGAGGTCTTTGTAAATAGCAAAGAGTTGATCGTGACCGGCATTGGCTACAGATGAGACAGTAACAAACTTGTCTTGGAGGGCAGAAGCTCCACGTGTATCAGACAAGTCAAGAGCACGCGAGAGCCAGTCAAGCAAGTTCTTCACTGTTCCAGGGATAGAGAAGTTGTAGACTGGAGAGAAAATCCAGATGGCATCCGCAGCAAGGACTGCTTCACGAGCAGCAGCTACAGCTGGATGAGTTGGAACTTCCAAATCTTGGCTGAAGAGAGGAACAGCTGAGTAATCAAGATAGCTAACTTCTGCTTTTCCAGCAAGTGCTTTTTCAGCTTCGAGGGCCATTTGGTGGTTGAAAGAACCTTGGCGTAGTGAACCGACGATAAATAATACTTTTTTAGACATGATGTGTCTCCTTTAGTTTAAAATTCAAAGAGCGAACTCTTTTGTTACCATCCATGTTACAACAAATGATACTAATTAGCAATAATTTTGCTCACAAATTTTTAAATTTTTTTAAAATCTGGATTAAGTCTTCCTTTTCGCCATCTTCCAAGATGCTGAGTGCTTCTACAATCGAATCGATATGGTCAGGAAGAACCTCCTCGATTTTTCTGCGTCCTGCAGGTGTTAATTTCAGGAAAAAGGAGCGACGATCCTTGGGGTCGCAAGTTCTAGAAATCCATCCATCTCGAACCATATTTCGAATGACAACAGTCATGTTTCCAGAAGTGGCTAGCATTTTTTCAATCAAATCCTGAATGCGCAGTTCCCCCTTGCTATAGAGGGTTTCCAAAACTGAAAATTGGGTGGGTGTTAGCCCGTGTTCTTTAGCAGCCTTGGCTTCATATGGTTTAAAAGTCCGTATGGCTTTATTAAGGACGATAGCCGTTTTTAAGTCTAGTTGATTATCGGAAATTTTCTCTTTCAAATATTGTTTCATAAGCTTTATTTTATCAATAATGAGAGAGAAAAACAAGAACTTACATTTTATAGGAAAAGATTCTTAGAATGTTCCCGTCTTCACTTGTAATAAAGAAGGAGAGATGGTAAAATAGACGAGTGAAACTAAGACAGAAAAAAGCAAAAAACAAGCTACTTTTACAGTATGGAATCGGCATTGCTCTGGTAGTACTAGTCATGACGACTTCCTTCCTTTATCTGATATCACTCAGCATGAAACCCTATCAAGATGCTAGAGTTGAGGGAGAAAAACTAGCCAAGCAGTATGCAGAATTGGAAGAGGCAGATCAGGTTGATTTTTATAATGGACTAGAAGGTTATTACAGCGTTTTAGGACATAATAAAAAGCAAGAGGCCATTGCCGTACTGATTGAAAAGAATGACCACAAGATTTATGTCTATCAGCTTGATAAGGGGATTTCTCAAGACAAGGCAGCGACGATTTCGAGGGAAAAAGGTGCTAGCGACATTGACAAAGTCACTTTTGGTCGCTATCAGGACAAGCCGATTTGGGAAGTTAAGTCAGGAAACCACTACTATCTGATAGATTTTGAAACAGGAGCAGTGATCCAATAAGGAGGGCATATGAAACTATCCAAACGTGTACTAGAAATGGAAGAAAGCGTCACTCTAGCTAGTGATGCAAGAGCCAAAGCGTTAAAAGCTCAAGGAAAAGATGTTCTTTTCTTAACCTTGGGACAGCCAGATTTTCATACTCCTGAAAATATTCAGGATGCGGCGGTGGAAGCGATTCGTGATGGACGAGCTTCCTTTTATACAGTTGCTTCAGGTCTGCCAGACTTAAAGGCTGCGGTTAATACCTACTTTGAACGCTATTATGGCTATTCTGTAGCAGCCAATGAGGTTACCTTTGCCACAGGTGCTAAGTTCTCTCTCTACACCTTCTTTATGGCTGTGGTCAATCCAGGTGATGAGGTCATCATTCCTACACCATACTGGGTCAGCTATGGAGACCAGGTCAAGATGGCAGAAGGTGTGCCAGTCTTTGTCCAGGCCAAGGAAGACAATCACTTTAAAGTAACAGTAGAGCAGTTAGAAGTAGCTCGTACAGATAAGACCAAGGTCTTGGTTCTCAATTCACCATCGAATCCGACTGGTATGATCTACTCTCGTGAGGAACTCTTGGCTATCGGAAATTGGGCTGTTGCGCATGATGTCCTTATCCTAGCAGATGATATTTATGGACGTCTGGTTTATAACGGGAACGAATTTGTTCCAATTTCTAGTTTGTCAGAAGCCATTCGCAAGCAAACCATTGTGATTAACGGTGTATCTAAGGCCTATGCCATGACTGGTTGGCGGGTAGGTTATGCTGTGGGAAATCCTGAAATTATCGCTGCTATGAGCAAATTAACAGGACAAACGACTTCAAATCTGACAGCAGTATCTCAATATGCAACGATTGAGGCGCTGACTGGACCGCAAGACTCTGTTGAAACCATGCGCCAAGCCTTTGAAGAGCGCTTGAATACCATTTATCCTCTCTTGTGCCAAGTACCAGGATTTGAAGTTGTCAAGCCCCAAGGAGCCTTCTATCTTTTCCCAAATGTCAAAAAAGCGATGGAGATGAAGGGTTATACCGATGTGACAGAGTTTACAACGGCTATTCTCGAAGAAGTCGGCCTTGCCTTGATTACAGGAGCTGGATTTGGAGCACCAGAAAATGTTCGTCTCAGCTATGCCACAGACTTGGACACATTAAAAGAAGCTATTCGTCGTTTGCACCAGTTTATGGAAAAATAAAACTTAGAATCTTCGCCTTTTTAGCGAAGATTTTTTGTAACGAAAATCTCGCGATTTTTATCTAGTAGAACCTAGCTATCACAGTCTATTTATGGTAAAATAGTGGGTAATGATGTCTTCGGACAAGTTAAACGAAAAAAGGAAGATAGATTATGACAAAACGTGTAACAATTATTGATGTAAAAGACTACGTTGGTCAAGAAGTGACCATCGGAGCCTGGGTTGCCAACAAATCAGGAAAAGGGAAAATTGCCTTCTTGCAATTGCGTGATGGAACAGCCTTCTTCCAAGGTGTAGCCTTTAAACCAAACTTTATTGAAAAGTTCGGTGAGGAAGTGGGGCTAGAGAAGTTTGATACGATTAAACGCCTAAGCCAAGAAACTTCTGTTTATGTGACAGGAATTGTCAAAGAAGACGAACGTTCTAAGTTTGGCTATGAGTTGGATATTACAGACATCGAAGTGATCGGTGAATCTCAAGACTACCCAATCACACCAAAAGAACACGGAACAGACTTCTTGATGGACAACCGTCACTTGTGGCTCCGCTCTCGTAAGCAAGTAGCAGTGATGCAAATCCGTAACGCTATCATCTATGCAACTTATGAGTTTTTCGACAAGAACGGCTTCATGAAATTTGATAGCCCAATTCTTTCAGGAAACGCGGCTGAAGATTCAACAGAACTCTTTGAAACAGACTACTTCGGAACGCCAGCCTACTTGAGTCAATCTGGTCAGCTTTACCTAGAAGCAGGGGCTATGGCTCTTGGTCGTGTATTTGACTTTGGTCCAGTATTCCGTGCTGAAAAATCAAAAACGCGTCGTCACTTGACTGAGTTCTGGATGATGGATGCGGAGTACTCCTACTTGACACACGATGAGTCACTTGACTTGCAAGAAGCTTATGTTAAAGCCCTTCTTCAAGGTGTTCTTGATCGTGCGCCTCAAGCCTTGGAAACCTTGGAACGTGATACAGATCTCTTGAAACGCTACATTGCAGAGCCGTTCAAACGCATCACTTACGATCAAGCCATTGACCTTTTGCAAGAGCATGAAAATGATGAAGATGCTGACTACGAGCATCTTGAGCATGGCGATGACTTTGGTTCACCACACGAAACATGGATTTCAAACCACTTTGGTGTGCCAACATTTGTCATGAACTACCCAGCAGCTATCAAGGCCTTCTACATGAAACCAGTTCCTGGAAATCCAGAGCGCGTGCTTTGTGCAGACTTGCTGGCACCAGAAGGTTACGGAGAAATCATCGGTGGATCTATGCGTGAGGAAGACTACGATGCTCTTGTAGCTAAAATGGAAGAACTGGGCATGGATCGTACAGAATATGAATTTTACCTTGACCTTCGTAAATACGGCACAGTTCCACACGGAGGATTTGGTATCGGTATCGAACGTATGGTAACCTTCGCAGCTGGAACCAAACATATCCGTGAAGCCATTCCATTCCCACGTATGTTGCACCGTATCAAACCATAAACTAGTAAAAAGAAGATATTTTCATCTTCTTTTTTCACTTTTATCTTGCTATCTATCAGTTTTTCTAGTATAATAGTTTATTGTGAGCAAACCTC
>NZ_AJRC02000031.1:0-5607 GCF_000298695.2 Streptococcus sp. GMD3S
GCCAGATATTAATTCACGCAACTTCAACATTCGTGGTTTTGCAGAGCGGACAGCCATCAACTCTCCTATCCAGGGCTCAGCAGCAGATATTCTTAAGATTGCTATGATTCAGCTAGATAAGGCTCTAGTTGAAGGTGGCTATCAGACCAAGATGCTGTTGCAAGTGCATGATGAAATCGTCCTTGAGGTTCCGAAATCAGAACTAGCAGTCGTTAAAGTTTTAGTGAAACAAACCATGGAAGAAGCCATCCAGCTCAGTGTTCCACTCATTGCTGATGAGAATGAAGGAGCAACCTGGTACGAGGCTAAATAAGAAAGTTATGAAAGAGTTTGAAGCATTTGCCTTCAAACTCTTTTTCATAGGTTTCTGTAAGCAGTTTCCTTGACTTTTACTAGTATTTGCGTTACTATATTTCCATATAAGATATGGGAGTCTGTGTACAGTCTGAGAGGAAGTGTTAAACTTCGACCGCACCTGATCTGGGTAATGCCAGCGTAGGGAACGATACTTAGCCGAATTCTGCACCTTTTCCATATATGGAAGAGGTTTTCTTTTTGTCAAAGGGAAACCTGAGAAAAGGAGGTTTTTATGAAAGCAAGCATTGCCTTGCAAGTCTTGCCCCTATCACAGGGGATTAATCGAATTGCTATTATCGATCAGGTTATTGCTTATCTGCAGGCGCAGTCCGTGACCATGGTGGTGACACCTTTTGAAACGGTCTTGGAAGGGGAGTTTGATGAGCTCATGCGTATTCTCAAAGACGCGCTAGAAGTGGCAGGGCAGGAAGCAGATAATGTCTTTGCCAATGTCAAAATAAATGTAGGAGAAATTTTAAGTATTGATGAGAAACTTGAAAAGTATACTGAGACGACATATTAGTCTATTGGGTTTTCTAGGAGTCTTGTCAATCTGGCAGTTAGCAGGAATATTCAAACTTTTACCCAAGTTTATCCTACCAACTCCCTTTGAAATTCTCCAGGCCTTTGTTCGTGACAGAGAATTTCTCTGGCACCATAGCTGGGCGACCTTGAGAGTGGCTTTGCTAGGTCTAGTCTTGGGAGTCTTGATTGCCTGTATCATGGCGGTGCTTATGGACAGTCTGACTTGGCTCAATGATCTTATCTACCCTATGATGGTGGTTGTTCAGACCATTCCGACCATTGCTATAGCCCCTATCCTGGTCTTGTGGCTAGGCTATGGAATTTTGCCCAAGATTGTCTTGATTATCCTGACGACAACCTTCCCTATCATCGTCAGTATTTTGGATGGATTTAGGCATTGTGACAAGGATATGCTGACCTTGTTTAGTCTGATGCGAGCCAAGCCCTGGCAAATCCTGTGGCATTTTAAAATCCCGGTCAGCCTGCCTTACTTTTATGCAGGTCTGAGGGTCAGTGTCTCCTACGCCTTTATCACAACCGTGGTGTCCGAGTGGCTAGGAGGTTTTGAAGGTCTTGGTGTTTATATGATTCAGTCTAAAAAACTGTTTCAGTATGATACCATGTTTGCCATTATTATTCTGGTGTCGATTATCAGCCTTTTGGGTATGAAGTTGGTCGATATTAGTGAAAAATATGTGATTAAATGGAAACGTCCCTAAGATAAGGATGTTTTAGAAAAAGAAAAGAGGAAATGAAGATGAAGAAAACATGGAAAGCGTTTTTAACGCTTGTGACAGCTCTTGTAGCTGTCGTGCTGGTGGCTTGTGGTCAAGGGACTGCTTCTAAGGACAATAAAGAAGCAGAACTCAAGAAGATTGACTTTATCCTAGACTGGACGCCAAATACTAACCACACAGGGCTTTATGTTGCTAAGGAAAAAGGTTATTTCAAAGAAGCTGGAGTGGATGTTGACTTGAAATTGCCACCAGAAGAAAGCTCATCTGACTTGGTGATCAATGGCAAGGCACCATTTGCCATCTATTTCCAAGACTACATGGCTAAAAAATTGGAAAAAGGAGCAGGAATCACTGCCGTTGCTGCTATCGTAGAACATAATACATCAGGAATCATCTCTCGTAAATCTGACAATGTTAGCAGTCCAAAGGACTTGGTTGGGAAGAAATACGGTACTTGGAATGATCCAACGGAGCTAGCTATGTTGAAAACATTAGTAGAATCACAAGGTGGAGACTTTGAGAAGGTCGAAAAAGTACCAAACAACGACTCAAACTCGATCACACCGATTGCCAATGGCGTCTTTGACACTGCTTGGATCTACTACGGTTGGGATGGTATCCTTGCCAAATCGCAAGGCGTAGATGCTAACTTCATGTACTTGAAAGACTATGTCAAGGAGTTTGACTACTACTCACCAGTTATCATCGCAAATAACGACTATCTAAAAGACAACAAAGAAGAAGCTCGCAAAGTCATCCAAGCTATCAAAAAAGGCTACCAATATGCTATGGAACACCCAGAAGAAGCTGCAGATATTCTCATCAAGAATGCACCTGAACTCAAGGAAAAACGTGACTTTGTCATCGAATCTCAAAAATACTTGTCAAAAGAATACGCAAGCGACAAGGAAAAATGGGGACAATTTGACGCAGCTCGCTGGAATGCTTTCTACAAATGGGATAAAGAAAATGGTATCCTTAAAGAAGATTTGACAGACAAAGGCTTCACTAACGAATTTGTAAAATAATGACAGAAATTAGACTAGAACACGTAAGCTATGCCTATGGCGATGAAAAGATTTTAGAAGATATCAACCTGCAGGTGACTTCAGGTGAAGTAGTTTCTATCCTGGGACCTAGTGGTGTTGGGAAGACCACCCTATTTAACCTAATCGCTGGGATTTTAGAAGTCCAGTCTGGGCGAATTATCCTTGATAGCGAGGCAAATCCTAAGGGGCGCGTGAGTTATATGTTGCAAAAGGATCTCCTCTTGGAGCACAAGACAGTGCTTGGCAATATCATACTGCCCCTCTTGATTCAAAAGGTGGATAAGGCAGAGGCTATTGCCCGAGCGGATGACATCCTTGCGACCTTCCAGTTGACAGCGGTACGGGACAAGTATCCTCACGAACTCAGCGGAGGGATGCGCCAGCGTGTAGCCTTGCTTCGGACCTATCTTTTTGGGCACAAGCTCTTTCTCTTGGATGAGGCCTTTAGCGCCTTGGATGAGATGACCAAGATGGAACTTCATGCTTGGTATCTGGAAATTCACAAACAGCTACAGCTGACGACCCTCATCATCACGCATAGTATCGAAGAGGCCCTCAATCTCAGCGACCGCATCTATATCTTGAAAAATCGTCCTGGGCAGATTGTTTCAGAAATTAAACTAGATTGGTCTGGAGACGAGGACAAGGAAGTCCAAAAGATTGCCTACAAACGACAAATATTAGCAGAATTGGGATTAAATACGTAGCCTTTTAGGAAATTAGAATATATTAAATACAAGCGAAATCCTTGCTTGTATTTTTTATTTCAAAGCTGATGAACATGCATGATTAGGCTTAATATTTAAAGAAATGGTAAGTTAATATAAAAATAAATAAATTTTAGTTGACATTTTGTAATGGAACTGTATAATATAATTGAACCATTATAGATAATAAGGAGGATAATGTGGTGAAAAAGAGAACTAGCAAACTCTTTCATGGCTTGATGGCCTTGCTGCTGGTTGTGTCGGTCTTTTTGCCTGCACTTAAAGTTAGCAATGTTGTTAAAGCGGAGGAACTACCAGCGAGCAGTTACACAATGAAAACTGTTTCAAAAATCAACAATAACAAACTTGTTGATGGCGCTAAGTACGGGGAAGGTAAATTCTATCTTCAACCAACTTATAGTTTCCCAAATGATGTAACCCTCAAAGATGGGGATTACATGGTGTATCATGTTCCAAACGAATTTAAAATTGAAAAAGATTCTACTACGGAATTGAAAGCACCAGATGGGCAAACAACTATTGCTGAATTGACAACTAGTAAAGCAGATAACACAGCTACTGTCAAAGTGACAAATGCTGCTTACTTTGCTAATTTGTCAGAGAACAAGGAGATTACTGCCCTGTTTACAGTCGTTTGGGCAGATAGTGTTAAACTAAACACTCCTTATCAAATTAATATCCCAGGTGACCAAGTTTACACTTTGACTCGTATCGTCCCAGATGATGACCCAACTGGATTTACTAAATGGGGAGTTCAAGACTCAGACGATCCTAACTATGTAAACTGGCGTATCCGTGTTAACCGCTATGCAAAATCTTACACAGGGGTTAAACTCGAAGATACTATTCCAGAAGGACAAGTTCTTGCAAGTGAAATTACTGGTTACTACTTTACTGAGTGGAACAAAGCTGAAGCTCGTCCAAGACTAGAAGCTGCCCATATCAACGTTGTTGATGGAAATCACTTTACAATCACTCCAAACGGTGATGGTACAATGGACGGACAAGGTCTCTATATTCTATATAAAACTCGTCTAACTGCTCCAGTTGACAATGCAACTAAAAAAGCATTTAACGATGTAAAAGCGACAACCGATCAAGAAACATTTGATGTTCATGGATTTGCTGCTTTGACAACTACAGAAGGTATCGGTTCAGGTGCGAAGTCTGATGAGGTTGAATTCCAAGTTAAGAAAAAACTTGAAGGAAAAACTCTTGAGGCAGATGCATTTACTTTCCAATTGATTGCTCCAGATGGTTCTGTAACTGAAGCTAAAAACGATGCTGAAGGAAATGTTAAATTCCCAGCAGTTAAATTCTCTAATGAAGGTACATTCAAATACCAAATTAAAGAAGTAAATGACAACAAACCTGGCTATACATACGATGATTCAGTACTTGAAGCAGAAGTTACTGTAGCAAACGTGTATGGTCAAAAGATTGCAAGTGTTAAATATAAAGATTCTAAGAAAGAATTTACAAACACATACGCTGCTAAAGAAGCAAAACTTCAACTTGAAGCTAAGAAAGTCTTGAACGGTAAAGCTATCGAGGCTGGCCAATTTGAATTTGAGTTGAAAGAAAATGGAACAGTTCTCCACACTGTTTCAAACGATGCAAACGGTAAGATTCAATTCCCAGAACTTACCTTCACAAAAGAAGAAACTCGTACATTCACTATCTCTGAAAAAGCAGGTGATGTAGCCGGAGTTGAATACGATCCAAATGCTTATGAAGTAACAGTAGTCGTTAAAGATAACGGCCAAGGTCAACTTGTTGCAACTGCAACAGGCGCAGACAACCTTACTTTCACGAACGTTTATAAAGCTAAACCAGCAAAAGCTACCATCACAGCTACTAAAGTCTTGAATGGTAAAGCGCTTGAAGCAGACAAATATGAGTTTGAACTTAAAGAAGGCAACAAAGTAGTCGCAACAGCTAAGAATGCTGCAGACGGTACTGTTACTTTCCCAGTAATCAGCTATGATGCTGCAGGCCCTCACACTTACACAATTACTGAAAAAGCTGGTAGTGAAAAAGGTGTGACATACGACACTGCTAAACACGAAGTAACAGTAAACGTTACAGATAATGGACAAGGTGAACTTGTTGCAGATGTAAAAGACAACAACCCAACCTTCACCAATACTTACAAAGCAGCTACAACAACAGCTACTATCACAGCTACTAAAGTCTTGAACGGTAAAGCTC
>NZ_AJRC02000030.1:0-6117 GCF_000298695.2 Streptococcus sp. GMD3S
GGAGATACTGGGACAAACATGGGAATGACCATTGAGAATGGTGCGAAAGAAGTAGCAGACAAGCCTGCTTCTACAGTTGGAGAAGTAGCGAGCATTCTTGCTAAAGGACTCTTGATGGGTGCGCGTGGGAACTCAGGGGTTATCACTTCTCAGCTCTTCCGTGGCTTCTCTCAGGCTATCAAGGAAAAAGATGAATTAACAGGTCAAGACTTGGCTCTTGCCTTCCAATCCGGTGTCGAAGTAGCTTATAAAGCGGTTATGAAACCAGTTGAAGGGACCATTTTGACTGTTTCTCGTGGAGCGGCTATTGGGGCTAAGAAAAAAGCCGAGGAGACAGATGATGCTGTTGAGGTCATGCGTGCAGCCTTGGAAGGTGCAAAAGCAGCTTTGGCTAAGACACCAGAAATGCTTCCAGTCCTTAAGGAAGTTGGTGTGGTAGACTCAGGTGGTCAAGGTTTGGTCTTCATCTACGAAGGATTCCTTTCAGCTCTTACTGGTGAATACAGTGCTTCTGAAGACTTTGTAGCGACTCCTGCCAACATGAGTGAAATGATTAATGCAGAGCACCATAAGTCTGTGGCTGGACATGTTGCAACTGAGGATATTACCTTTGGTTACTGTACAGAGATTATGGTAGCCCTCAAACAAGGTCCAACTTATTCTAAGGACTTTGACTATGATGAATTCCGTAACTACTTGAATGACTTAGGCGACTCTCTACTTGTTGTCAATGATGATGAAATCGTCAAAGTTCACGTCCATACAGAAGATCCAGGTCTTGTCATGCAAGAAGGTCTCAAATATGGTAGCTTGATTAAGGTAAAAGTGGACAACATGCGTAACCAACACGAGGCGCAAGTTGAAAAAGAAGCAACTCAAGGAAACAAGCCTGCTGAAACAAAAGAGTATGCCCTTATCGCAGTAGTAGCTGGTCAAGGTTTAGCAGATATCTTCCGTGCCCAAGGTGTGGATTATGTTATCGAAGGCGGGCAGACGATGAACCCTTCAACAGAAGACTTTATCAAGGCTGTTGAACAGGTCAATGCTCGCAACATCATCTTCTTGCCAAACAACAAAAATATCTTTATGGCAGCTCAGTCTGCGGCTGAAGTGCTTGAACAACCTGCTGTTGTGGTAGAAGCGCGTACAATTCCTCAAGGGTTGACCAGCCTTCTTGCCTTTGATCCAAGCAAATCAATCGAAGAAAACAAAGAACGCATGACTGCAGCCCTCGGTGATGTCATCAGCGGTAGTGTAACGACTGCCGTTCGTGATACAACTATCGATGGATTAGCAATTCATGAAAATGACAATCTTGGTATGGTCGATGGGAAAATCCTCGTGTCAAATCCTGACATGCACCAAACCTTGACTGAAACTTTGAAACATATGTTGGACGAAGATAGTGAAATCGTGACTTTCTATGTCGGTGAAGACGGAAGCGAAGAACTTGCCAATGAAATTGCCCAAGAAATCGCAGAAGAATTCGGAGATGTTGAAGTAGAGATTCACCAAGGTCAACAACCCGTATATCCATATCTTTTCAGTGTGGAATAATCGTGAAAATTAAATGAAAACAACAGAAGGAAGCTGGTTTTACAGCTTCCTTTTTCTATGCAAATGGAGTTATAAAGAAATTTATGTAGAAATGAACATTCTATTGGAAATTCTATTTACTATAAGTTATAATGATAAAGCTGTTATGTTAGATTAAGTATGAATATAAAGGAGAAATGATGAAGAAAAAATTTTTTAATCAATCTTTTTCCCGCTTTTCAATTAGAAAGTTAAGTGTTGGGACCTGTTCGGTATTGCTAGGAACCTTTATGGTGATGGCTACTTCTCCGGTGCAAGCAGATGAAGCTCAAGTCAACAATAAGGAACAACAAACGCAGGCAGAAATTCAACAAAAGGAAAAAAGTGCTGAGAATGGGCCGGAAGTCATTTCTGAGCCTCAAAAAGAATTGACACAGAACGAAGCGGTTAAGGAGCTGGAGGATAAAGCTGAACCGTCCAAAACAGAAGTATCTTCACCAGTCGCTCAGAGCCAACCAGTTTCTCAAGTTGACAATATCAAGGAAGCGAGTCAGCCTTCTTTAGATGAGGAGAAAAAGCAATCTATAGAATCAACTCAAACTGAGCAGAAAAGCAAGGAAGAAAGTGGCTCTAGCGGGAAAACTTCTTCTAGGCGCAAGAGATCGCTAGATGAAGTCAATGCTGCATTTCAAGCTCATTCGCCAATCAAGGATATCCATGCGGTAGATAGTGTCCGTGAATCCTTGACTTTTAGTATTACTGGGCATGAAGCAGACTATTCTGGTGGGTATATTAAAATTCATTTCCAAAATGGGAAGGCTATTAAATTGACCCCTTCTCCAGTCGGTGGTGTAAAGTTTAGCCAAGAAAAAGCGAATGGGGATCTTGATTTAAAGATAGAACCTGCGAATCTGAGAGGTGGGGCAAACTATAACTTCGTCTATACTTTTCAGATAGATCCTTTGACGCAGAATTGGGGAGGCGCTGTCCAAGCCCTTGGACCAGACCATAAGGTGACCGCAACTGCTAAGCTCTATGACAAAAATGGCAATGTCCTCAAAGAACTTGGAAGCATTGAACACACATGGAAAGTCTTAGAAAACGGTGTAGGTGGTCTGACACCAATGTCTAACAATCAGGTCATTGGCTATGATCGAGACAACGATGGTATCGTTGACGATGGTTCGTCGGTTGTGTCTTTCTACCTATTTAATGGTGCGAAAGATCCTAAGAATAATACGGCAAGAAATGATTATTTCAACTATGGAAATGGTGTCTTTGATGGTCGTATGATCAATGGTATGGGGATTAGTGATGTCGGGGGACATATCATTGATCCTGTCACTTCTTATACCTATAATGTAGATCTAAAAGAAGGTTATGAATTGACAGATGAAGCCAAAGCTTTGGGATGGACTGCCGATGCGACGGGTTACCATCTGACCATTAACAGAGCTAACAATCCGCTTCAAGATATCAATAACAATAAAAATAAGCTCATTCCAATTTCTTTTAAGTTAAAGAATGCCAAAGTAGCAGATATCAATAGAAAAGCGCAAAACCTAACTGTGACAGGTATCTATACAAAAGCAGATGGGACTAGTTATCAAAATACGGCCGTTCTTCCCTATACTCTCTTTGTTCAAAAAACAGATCAGCCAGAGTCTTCTCTCTTCGAATATAGACACTATAATCAGTCTGACTCGGAGATAATTCGTTCCTATGGTGAAACAGAATACCGTTCTTATGTTCGACTCTCATCAGTCGCTGAGGTTGAAAAAGATTATCCTATCAATGACTACACGGTCACCCATAGAATACAAGACCCACGAGAGTCTTATCGAGAAGTCAATGCGATTGAGGAGCGTTATTGGAATGAATTTTTCTCTTCACCGGATGCATCTGTAGAAGTATACAATAAAGCTACAGGTGAGTTGTTAGGGACTTTTAATAGTAACACTCGTAGCCTACGACTGACGGAAGAGCAAGATGTGAAGGAACTGGAGTACAAGTTTAAAAATATCAAGATGAGGAAGTCCTCAACAAATGATACATCAATGTTTGTTTTCCAGACCAAAACACGTTTTAATAATTGGGAAAGTCTCTATAAAGATTCGACAATCAGTAAGTTGGATTCTAGAACGGATTTCACATTTAACAATACTGGTAACACTGTTTCCTTATCTCAAACGGCCTCAGCTGAATTAACACGCGTTAGCCAGCAAATTTCGATGGTTGGACGCCGTCGGACAGATGTCTTTAATCGACACACAGATGCTTCTGGTTTTAAAGAAGATTTTATCACAAGGACTGCGGGTAAAGAAACTCCTACCCAGAACTTCGCAAACTTGACAGGAGTTTACCATCTGGCTTATTTGGCTGATCCACAATTAAACTTTAGTGGGAATCCTAATTTTAAGGTCTATTATAATTACAAAGATACTGGGAAAACTCTCTACTATGCCCAAGTAAAGGGGACTCCAGACTCCCCTATGCCTGCAACACTTTTGAAGTTAGAAAACAAGACGATTCCAAATGGGACCTACACCTATAAAGCGATTGCTTTTTGGGACGAGGAACTTCCTGACGTTCAAGCTCAGAATGGTTATGACTTGGGGGAGCTAGATGGGATTACAGTTACCTCGAAAAATTCAGTTTCTTATGACTTCGATGTGATCGTACAGGCTTCTGAAGCGAGTGGTGTCTACTCTGAAGTGAAGAGAGCTACAAATCAACACTTTGCCTATAATACTCAAGAACATTATCCTGGTGATGAGATTGATTTCAGAGTGACCTATAAAAACGCAGCGAAACAGCCTGTTTCAGACGTTTATGTTTTGTCATCCTTGCCGATGAAAGGTGATAAACAGCTAGAATCCAGAAATCGTGGCTCTGAATTTACAGTGAGTTTGACAAAAGCTCTAACACCACCTTCAGGCTGGGAAGTTCAATATAGTCGCACTGCGGGCACTGCTGCGGAAATTAATGCTTCACAATGGCTCACAGCAGATCAAGTGTCGGATTGGTCAGAGATTCGTGCAGTTCGTTGGCATTCGACTGCTCCGGTTGCTGCTGGAAGTAGGGTTCAATTTCCTATCAATGGAGCAGTTATCGGGCAAGATACTGCCCCAGGTGCTACGGCTTATCTTTCTTCGGCATTGGCAAATGGCAGTTCCAAGTACACTGAGTCCAATAATGTTTCAATCCAAATGTCTACCAAACTGTCATCTGCAAGTTTTACCTTTGTGGATGTAAATGATCCATCTAAGGAAGTACAACTAGGACAGGTAGACACAGTTGTAGGCAAACCTAATGGACCAATTTCTTATGATCCTGATCGTCGAATTAAGGAATTAGAAGATGCAGGATATGAACTGATTAGTAACGATTTTACAGATCATAACTTTGGTGACTTGGCTAGCCCAAGACAATTCAAGTTTCAGTTTAGACATAAGATTACAGAACTAACCGAAACTGTTCGTGGAACTCGTGAAATTAATTATGAGTATTACAGAAAAGCAAAAAATCCTGATTTATCGCTTCTTCCTCCCAGACATGTAGAATCCCATTCGTTTACTCGAACCAAGAGAATCGATCAGGTTTTGGCAAAAATGCATCCAAATGATGCGACAGCAGGTGTGACATACTCAGCCTGGTCTGCAGACCAAACTTGGTCTCAAGTGATTTCGCCTGAAATTCCTGGCTATTACCCAGGTGAAGATATTGACGCAAATACATTGTCGGGAGATGAGGCTCTTGATCAATATTGGATTAGTGCGATAAATCCGAGCGATGAAGAGTTGGAAAAAGAATTCTCTTGGGATAGGTTGGTGTATTATGTTCCGCTTCCAGTTGTACCTTCAGCAAGTGCAGCGAAATCTAAAGGCTTTCAAGGGCAGAAGCAGGCAGCGACGATTCAATTTGATGAGGATAGAGCAAGCGAGAGCGAGGTCCACTTTACAAAAGGGACAACAACCATTAATGGAGCAAAGAAATCCGTTGAACTAGTCCAAAGTAGTGTCTTTCTTTATGATGAGAATGGACAAAAGGTAACTTCGCTAACCATTGCCGACCAAGGGACGTACGATTTAGATCTTGTAAATAAAACAATTGTCTTTACTCCACTGAAAACCTTCTATGGTCCGGCAACTCCAGTTCGAGTTGGAGTGGTGGATAAAAATGGGGAGTCGGCTGTAACGACCTATACCCCAGTTGTTGAGAAAGTAACTCCGACTGGTTCAGGTGATAAGACAGAAGGACTTCAAGGTCAAGTCCAAGAAGGTAAAGTGACCTTCACGCCAGGTCATGACTCAGTTCCATTCCCAGCTGATTCAACTCCACTATTTGACAACGGTACAACTGTGAAGGAAGTGCCAAATGTTGGTAAGTTTGAAGTGGACGCAGAAGGCAAAGTGACCTTCACTCCGGACAAGCAGTTCAAGGGTGAAACACCAGAACTTGAATTGACTCGTGTTGATGCCAACGGAACTCCAGTTACTGTCAAGTACCAAGCGGTGGTGAAAGAAGTAACCCCAACCAGCACTAACGCAACCAGCACAGGTCCTCAGGGTGTTCCACAAA
>NZ_AJRC02000029.1:0-6668 GCF_000298695.2 Streptococcus sp. GMD3S
ATCGAAGGTCCAGTCGTCCCACACCGCCATCTAGATGATCAGTCTTTTACAGAAGAAATAAAAGACTATAGCCATCAACCTGGAGGTTATATTTCTGTGACTTGCCTATCTATTGCCAAGGAAGCACAAGCTTTGGGGGTAGGGAAAAGACTATTAAAGGCTCTGAAAGAAGTCGCTTTAGAACATGAGCGAGAGGGCATTAACTTGACGTGTCATGATTACCTTATCTCCTATTACGAAAAGCACGGCTTTGTTAATGAAGGAATATCCCAGTCAAGCTTTGCTGGGGAAACCTGGTATGATATGGTTTGGCAGCCTGAAAATAAAGAAAACTAGCTAGGGAATGCCCTAGTTGGTTGCTTTTCTGCGACTTTTAAGATATAATATTATGGATTGTCAACAAGGAGGTAATGCTTTTGACTGAAAAATCAAGAGAAGAAGAAAAATTAAGCTTTAAAGAGCAGATTCTACGTGATTTAGAAAGAGTAAAAGAACAAGATAGAAGAGAGAAAGAAGTAGAGATTCCAAATCTGACGGCTTCATCATCTCAAGCTAGTTCAGCAACTCCTTCAGATCTTGAACCAGAAACATCAACAGAAGAGTTGATGGCTGATTCCCTATCTGTTGTCGATAAAATCCTAAAGAATGCACCAAGTGTTCCTCCACTTTCAAGTGCTAGTACTGATGAAACGGATGGACAAGAAGAGAAAGAGATTAGACAGCCAATCATTGATAAGATTGAAGTTGTAGAATCTGAAGAACCTATAGTAGAGCCGATTCATCTGGCTGAAGAACCTGTAGTGGAATCTGTTCAACCTAAGGTAGAACCAGTTGAGCTTAAACCCGAAGAAAAAGAATTTAACGACACTCCGACTAAGGTTGCCGTAACCTATAAAACAGAAGACAAGAAAGAGGAAATTACCCCAGGAATGCCTGAAAGAGTTGAGCCTGTTTCTACAGAATCTAGCAGTGGATTAGCTGATGCTCCACGTCGTAGTCGTCGTCAAGGTGCAACATCAACTAAGAAAAAATCAAAAGCCAAAGGTTGCCTAGTAACAGTTCTAGTTCTCCTAGTACTCGTTGCAGTTGGTGGTTATTTTGGTTATGGTTATGTGCAAGATTCCTTGAAACCTGTGGATGCGAGCTCTAAGGACTACGTAACGGTTCAAATCCCAGACGGTGCAAATGTTCAAGAAATTGGAAGCACCTTGGAAAAATCTGGTCTGGTTAAACATGGACTTATCTTTAGCCTTTATGCTAAATACTATAGCCATGCCAACTTGAAGTCAGGTTATTACAACTTGAAGAAGAGTATGAGTACGGATGAGTTGATTCAAGAATTGGAAAAAGGTGGGACTCCTGAAGCTCAGGCACCTGTTCTTGCAAATTTGACAATTCCAGAAGGCTATACATTAGAGCAAATCGCTCAAACAGTAGGACAACTTCAAGGTGAATTTAAAGAACCTCTTACTGCGGATGCTTTCTTGGCAAAAGTTCAAGATGAGACCTTTATCTCACAATTAGTAGCCAAGTATCCAAACCTACTTGGAAGTCTTCCAACAAAAGACAGTGGCGTTCGTTATCGTCTTGAAGGCTACCTTTTCCCAGCAACCTATACGATCAAAGACAGCACAACTGTTGAAAGTTTGATTGATGAGATGGTAGCTGCTATGGACAAGGCTATGTCACCATACTACGCTACGATCAAAGAAAAGAATCTGACAGTTAATGAATTGCTCAGCATTGCTTCTCTTGTCGAAAAAGAAGGAGCTAAGACCGAAGACCGCAAGAAAATCGCAGGTGTCTTCTATAACCGCTTGAATGCCGGTATGCCACTTCAAAGTAATATCGCTATCCTATATGCTCAAGGAAAACTTGGTCAAAAGATTAGTTTAGCAGATGACGCTGGAATTGATACAACGATTGATTCACCATACAATGTTTACACACACCTTGGCCTCATGCCTGGACCGGTTGATAGCCCAAGTTCGGATGCGATTGAAGCAAGTGTAAACCAGACAAAGAGTGAGTACTTGTACTTTGTAGCCAATGTTGAAGACGGTAAAGTATACTTTGCGACAACAAAAGAAGAACATGATCAAAACGTTGCAGAGCATATCAATAGCAAGTTACCTCAAGCAAGTAGTTCAAACTAAAATTATGTGGTTTTCCACATAATTTTGTTTTAAAAAAGTAAATAGAAAAGAAAGTTAAAAAAATGGCAGAAAAAACTTACCCAATGACCCTTGAAGAAAAGGAAAAACTAGAAAAAGAATTAGAGGAGTTGAAACTCGTTCGACGTCCTGAAGTCGTAGAGCGTATCAAGATTGCTCGTTCCTATGGAGACCTTTCAGAAAATAGTGAGTATGAAGCAGCGAAAGATGAACAAGCTTTTGTTGAAGGTCAAATTTCAAGTCTAGAAACAAAAATTCGCTATGCTGAAATTGTTAATAGCGATGCAGTTGCCCAAGATGAGGTAGCAATCGGTAAGACAGTAACAATCCAAGAAGTCGGTGAAGACGAAGAAGAGGTCTACATCATCGTCGGTTCTGCAGGTGCAGATGCTTTTGCTGGTAAAGTCTCAAATGAAAGTCCGATTGGCCGTGCTTTGATTGGCAAGAAGACTGGCGATACTGCAACGATTGAAACACCAGTTGGTAGCTATGATGTCAAAATCTTAAAGGTTGAGAAAACAGCCTAAATAGGATGAAAAAGGAGTAGTGAAGGTTTTGCCTTGCTCAACTCCTTTTTGGTTTTTTAGATAAAAAGGAGACTATATGAGTGAAAATAAGAAGAAAAACAAAATGGAGCGTGGTTTAACCAATCGTCATGTTCAGGTGATGGCCATTGCGGGGACAATCGGAACAGGACTTTTCCTAGGTGCTGGTCGCTCTATCAGCCTTACAGGACCTTCTATCATTCTGATTTACATGATTACTGGAGCCTTTATGTTTTTGATGATGAGGGCTGTTGGGGAGATGCTGTATCAGGATCCAGAACAGCATACCTTTATCAACTTTATCACCCGTCATTTGGGGAAAGGCTGGGGATATTTCTCAGTTTGGTCTTATTGGTTGTCAGTTGTCTTTATCGGTATGGCAGAAATCACTGCCATCTCAGATTATGTTCGCTTCTGGTTTCCCACATGGCCTAGCTGGATGATTCAGCTTGTCTTTTTAACGATTTTGGCTTTGGTCAATCTGATTGCAGTTAAGCTCTTTGGCGAAGTCGAGTTTTGGTTTGCTATGGTCAAGATTGTGGCGATTTTAGCCATGATTGCCACTGGGGTCTTTATGGTTTTGACAGGCTTTAAGACACCGCATGGTGTTGCAAGTTTGGCAAATATCAGCGACCAGTTCTCTCTTTTTCCAAACGGAGTTATGAACTTTGTCATGGCTTTTCAAATGGTATTTTTTGCCTATCTGATGATTGAGTTTATCGGGGTGACAACTTCTGAAACAAAGGACCCTCGTCAGGTCTTGCCCAAAGCTGTTAAGGAAATTCCTCTCAGAATTATCTTCTTCTATGGGGGAGCTCTTATTGCGATTATGGCCATTATTCCTTGGTCTTATCTTAATTCTTCAGATTCTCCATTTGTAACGGTTTTTGAACTGGCAGGGATCAAGTGGGCAGCGGCTCTAATCAACTTTGTTGTCTTGACCTCAGCAGCGTCTGCGCTTAACTCAACTCTCTACTCAACAGGGAGACACTTATATCAGATTGCCCATGATTCGCCAAATCGTTTCTTAAAGGCCATCAAGGTCGATACCCTTTCTCGTCACAATGTTCCACAAAATGCCATCATTGCCTCAGCAATCTTGATTGCTCTCGCTGCCTTTATCAATGTGCTACCAGGTGTTTCAGATGCCTTTGCTTTGATCACCGCATCCTCATCAGGTGTTTACATCGCGATTTATATCTTGATTATGGTGGCCCATCTCAAATACCGCAAGTCACAAGACTTCATGGCTGATGGCTACCTTATGCCTCAGTATCGCTTGCTTAATCCCCTAACCATTCTCTTTTTTGTCTTTGTTTTCGTGACTCTCTTTTTGCAAGAGTCTACCTTCATGGGGGCAGTTGGTTCTGCTATCTGGATCTTTGTTTTTGGGATTTATAGTCAGTGGAAATTTAGAAAATAAATCATGAACTCATCAACTCTGTTTGGTGAGTTTTTGCTAGTTTGACAGTTTATTGAAATATGACTATAATCAAGTTGTAGCAGTTTATTAGGAGGTTTGAATGCACGTTAGATTGGAAAATAAGGAATCTCATAAAGCGCAGGAAATAGGGGACTTGATTCGTGCTTATAATCGTTCTAAAAGAGAAGAGGCTGAAAGCGAGCCACTGAACCTTTATGTCGAAGACGAAAAGGGCAATCTCATGGCAGGCTTAGTAGCAGAGACTTTCGGAAATTGGTTGGAAATCGAATATTTGTTTGTGAGAGAGGAATTGAGGGGACAAGGAATTGGTTCAAAACTATTGCAGCGAGCTGAAAATGAAGCCAAGAATCGAAACTGTCGTTTTTCTTTCGTGAATACTTACCAGTTTCAAGCGCCAGATTTTTATCTAAGCCATGGCTACAAGGAAGTCTTTACCTTGCAAGACTATCCCTACACAGGGCAAAGATACTATTACCAAAAGGATTTGTGATCTAGACTTCTATCTTTTGAAGAGGAGCTTAGCTGAGTATCAAATAAGAACGAATACTCTTTATCATGTAAGATGATAGAGAGTTTTTTGTTAATAAAATCTTACAAAATGACATTTATATATTGCATTAAGTTAGATATATGGTATAATGTTTTTAAAAGAAGCGCAACTTTTTAAAAATGTGAAGGAGGATGCTAGTGGCTAAAAACTTAAAATTAAAATTAGCTCGGGTGGAGTGTGATTTAACACAAGGGGATTTGGCAGAAGCTGTAGGTGTTACTAGGCAGACTATAGGCTTGATAGAAGCAGGGAAATATAATCCTAGTCTCTCCCTCTGCCAGTCTATTTGCAGATGCTTAGGCAAAACGTTAGACCAACTATTCTGGGAGGAAGAAGATGAAAAATAGATTTTTTTATTATCAATTATTAGACGAAAGAGAAGAACAACTGTTTAACAAAGCTGGGACAGAGACTTTTTATATGTTTATCGGGCTCATTCTGCTAAGTTATTTGGTGGCTGTATTAGCACCTGCTCTTTTTAATCCTGATATTCTTCTGGTTACTCTTCTTTTAGGAATTTTCTTCTTTTTCAATCGTGCACGACAACTTGGAGTGACCTACTATAGTCGTTTTCATTTTACGATTGGAGGGTGTTTGCTGGTAACTCTCGCTATTACGACTCTCTTGATGTTGCAGAATTATCAATTCAATATCGAAATTTATCAGCACAATCCTCTGAACGTTAAATACTTGTCTGCTTGGGTCATTACTTATCTGATTTACCTTCCTTGGGTTTTTATCGGCAATCTCGGGCTTAAAAGTTATGGTGAATGGGCTCAGAAAAAGTTTGAGCAAGATATGGATGAACTGGAGAATGGAGAATAGCTTGTTAGCTTTTTATCAATCCAGATAAAATGTGTTATAATAGTACTAATTTATCGGACGGTGTGAAAGTGGTAGGATACTTTTATACCCTTGTAAAGTAGGAAGAAGGAAAACAGATGTATCCAGATGATAGTTTGACATTGCACACGGACTTGTACCAGATCAACATGATGCAAGTTTACTTTGACCAAGGAATTCACAATAAAAAGGCGGTCTTTGAAGTTTATTTCCGCCAGCAACCTTTTAATAACGGCTATGCGGTTTTTGCTGGTTTGGAAAGAATTGTACATTATCTTGAAGACTTACGCTTTTCAGATAGCGATATTGCCTACTTGGAGACGCTTGGGTATCATGGAGAATTCTTGGACTACCTACGAAATCTCAAGTTAGAACTAACGGTTCGTTCTGCTCAGGAAGGGGACTTGGTTTTTGCTAATGAGCCAATTGTGCAGGTTGAAGGACCTCTAGCCCAATGTCAATTGGTCGAAACGGCTCTCTTAAACATCGTTAACTTTCAAACCTTGATAGCGACCAAGGCAGCACGTATTCGTTCAGTCATTGAAGATGAGCCTTTGATGGAATTCGGGACACGTCGTGCGCAAGAAATGGATGCAGCTATCTGGGGAACACGCGCAGCTGTGATTGGTGGAGCCAACGGGACTAGCAACGTGCGAGCAGGGAAGCTTTTTGGCATTCCTGTCCTAGGAACCCATGCCCATGCTTTGGTACAGGTTTATGGAAACGACTATGAGGCCTTTAAGGCCTATGCTTCAACCCATCGTGACTGTGTCTTTTTAGTAGATACTTATGATACGTTGCGCATCGGTGTGCCAGCTGCCATTCAGGTTGCTCGTGAATTGGGAAACAAGATTAATTTTAAAGGCGTTCGTATCGACTCAGGGGATATTGCCTATATCTCCAAGAAAGTTCGTCAACAGTTAGATGAGGCTGGATATCCAGATGCCAAAATTTACGCTTCCAATGACCTCGATGAAAATACCATCCTAAACCTCAAAATGCAACACGCTAAGATTGACGTTTGGGGGGTGGGTACCAAGCTGATTACGGCCTATGACCAGCCAGCCCTTGGAGCGGTTTATAAGATTGTAGCTATCGAAGATGAAACTGGT
>NZ_AJRC02000028.1:0-9832 GCF_000298695.2 Streptococcus sp. GMD3S
AGACTGACACCATATTTCCATAGTCAGTGACGAGATTGAGGTACTGATCCTCAGCCACACCTAGTTTTTCCATGACCAAAGGAAGAGCACGACTTGCTTGGTGAGGAATGATATAGTCCACGTCTGCCAAGGCTAGCTGTGTTTTTTCTTGAAACTCTTCAAACATGACTGGGATTTTACGAGCAGACAAGAGGAGGATTTTCTTCCCCTTCATGTCAAACATATAGTTGGTCTTCGTCGCTTCAGAGTACTCTTTTGGTTGAAAAGAAGTCAGACCTCCACGAATCTCCGTATCGTGAGCCCCTTCTGACCAAGTACGTTGGAGACTAGCAATGACCCCTTTTTCCTGATGACTTTTTTGGAAAATAAAGGCTGCTGCCCCATCACTAAAGAGTTCAAAACTTTCTTTCTGCTTGGGATTGAGCCCTAAACTACCAACCTCACTAGACACAATCAAGACACGATTGTATTCGCCCGCCTCGATCAAGTGGGACATAGTCGATAGAGCAGAAATAAAGCTGGTACAGGTCGTATTGATATCCATAGCTGGAATAGAGAGTCCTTTTGCCACGCGCTCATGAATCAAGGCAGCAGTACAAGGAATAGGCTGAACTCCAACTGCACTAGCTGATACAAGGCAATCGATATCTTTAATATCTAAATTTGCATGTTCAAGCGCACGCTGAATCGCTACCTCTGCCAAGTCGAGTTGCGTTTCTTCATTTTCAACTACACGATAACGGGTCTGGTCTTTGAATTGGACGGTATGCTTGGGAAGGCAAACACCATAACCTGCGATTTCTACATGTCTTTTTACTTCTGTCATTGTCTTTTATCCTTTCATAAACGTTGGATTCGTTTGAGTTTACGGCTAGTATCCCAGTGATAATCTGAAAATTGGATTTGAGGAACTATGAACTCTTTTTGCTGGGCCAAGAGTTGGAACTGTGCTAAAATTGCTGTCTCTACGTCCTCATCTCGTCGGCTTAAACAAACTTCCACTAATTTCTCGGAATGTTGCTTAACTTGGTAATCTCCTACATTCTCCACAAAGAGGATGCAACGCCTGATAAAGTCTGGATAGATGGTTACCTGTCCCCCATTCTGCCCTTCAAAGTAGAAGATATCATCAGAGCGTCCTTCGACCTTGTCAATCCGTGTATAGTAGGAGCCACAGGGACAAGGCTCCGGATTTTCAACCAAGATATCATTGAGCTGGTAGCGATAAACAGGCTGACTACTTCGCTTAAAGTCCGTAATCACTGGATAAAAACGGCGGTCATCTAGATACTGCTTTTCCACAAAGATAATGTCTTCGTTGAGATGTAGATTTCCAGCTGAGCAAGTGCAGGCTAGGAAACCTTCTGTCGCCTGATAAACTTGGTCAATGATGGATAGTGAAAAGGCTTCTGCGATCCGTCCCCTATCACTATCTTCCAAGATTTCCGCCACCGAAACGATTTTTTGTGGGTGAATAGCTAACTCTCCATCCTTGAGACGCTTGCTCAATTCAATCAACATCGAGGCTGGCGCCACAATAATCGTTGGTTGATAGTTGTTGAGTCGCTCGATATGCTCATCTGTATGTTTGAAAATATCAAAATACTCTAGACGAATGAGCGCCGTATTGATGGTCTGATAGAGTTCATTATCAGCTCTCAGGAAAAAGGCGATGCGGTGTCCAAAAAGCTGACCCTTGGGCAACATCTTTGCCAAGATAGCTGCAGCCCACATACTTCGCTCTTTCTCTGTTGTGATAAAGAGCCCCCGATGTCCAGACGTCCCTGAAGACAGACCGACGGCTACTTCCCCTTTAAGTTCAGTGAAGTCACGGGTCTTCTCACTTTCAATAGCTAAGGATAAGGCTTCATCTCTATCCACTCCTTGGGTGTTGAGCTCATTAAAATGTTCCATCATAAAAGCCTTGTCCATATGGTCAAAGTTGCTAGGAATCCCATTTTTAAAGTAGGGAGACTCTCGCTTTAAAAAGTCCATATAGTTGGCTAATTGCTTTTTCTGATAGTTTTCTACAGCTTCTCGAGATTTGAAATGATGAAGCCAACGAGTTTGGATAAAGGTTTTAAGAAAGGTTATTTTTTTCATGTAAGATTGACTCTATCCTTTCTACAGGATCATGACTAACAACTACCTCAATACCGGCCTTTAAGACTTCCTCCAGAAACTCTGTCCCCCTGATATAGTCGGCCCTATTATCCTGGACCAAGGAAGGAATCAGGTGCATCTGCTTGGTGTAAGGTAAGAGGTCAATTCCCCAACAGAGGTCCGCTGCAATGAGGAGATTAAGGTCTGGAAAATATAGACAGGCTTGCCCCCTAGCATGCCCGTCAACAGAGGCTACTAGGATACTGCCATCTCCGAAAAGATCACAAATCGGACGATAGGGAAAAGTTGAAACTTGCTGGTCAGCTCTGATAATGGTTAGATTTTTCTCAAAAGAAGCTGGTAAAAACTCCTTGAAAATCAGGTCTTTCAACTTGGGTTTTTGGTAGACTTCATATACTTCTTTTGTCAAGATAAAGGTTGCACGAGGAAAGAAACTAGCTCCTCCCAGATGATCTGGATGTAGGTGTGATAGAAGAACATAGTTAATTTCTTCTGGTTTGATTCCCTTCGCTTCCAGCAAACGTGAAATCTGGTCCTTCTCCGTCATTTGAACGGGCGTTCCTAGCCGATAGAAACCATAGCGAAGCCGGGTCTTAATATCGTAATGATAGCCTGTGTCATAGAGGAGATAGCCCTTGTCCCTGTGTTTGATAAGAAAAACACCTGCTGGAAAGGTCATCTTTTGATTCTTAACTCCCTTAAATAGCAAACCTGTGTAGCTGGTACAATAGCCTGCTGGGAAATAATCAATGCTTTCGATAATCTTGGACATATTGTTCAATCCCTTCCGAAATACTGATCTGAGGGCGATAACCCAAGTCTCGCTCCGCCTTGCTGATGTCCAGCGTCTGACTATAACGGAGCAGATAATAGGTATAGCGTGTCAGTGGCGGTTCACCTTTGAGTTTTAATACCTTATACAGAAACTCTAAACTACTGGCAATAACTGAAAGAAGAGGAGCTGGCACTTTTCTGTATGTTATTGGATAACCCAACCCTCTCAAGGTTTCTTCTATCAAATCCTTAAAGGCTCTTGGTTCCCCATTGGTAATATTATAAACTTCGCCACTAGCTTGAGGGGCCTCTAGTGCCAAGCGAATTGCCAGAGCGACATTTTCCACACAGGTCATATCCATGAGCTGACGACCATCCCCTATCAAGGGAATGCCAATCTTCTGACTGAGTTTGAGAACTCGGGGCAAAATACTGGTATCCCCAATCCCAAAAAGCCCACGAGGTCGTAAGATAATACTCGGAACATCGGGATAGTCCTTAAACAGCTTCTCCGAAGCCAGCTTACTACGAATGTAGTTGTTCAGATTATTTTCCTGAGGCGCAGCACTTTCTTTGATAGCTAACTGATCTCGAGGCGCAGCATAGATGCTAGGCGAGGACACATAAACCAAACGCAGAATATCAGCCTCTCGGCAAGCATCCAGAACATACTTGGTCCCTAAGACATTTGTCTGGTAGAAATCCTCCCAAGGCCCCCAAACGGTAGAAAGAGCACCCGCATGCACAACCATGTCCATCCCCTGACAAACCCGAGCCAAGTCCTCTTGCTTGGTCAAATCTCCCTGAAAAAATGCCACAGAGGAGTTTTCTAAAGACTGACCCACATTGCGATTGCGTCCAAAAGCGCGTACCTGATAGCCCTGCTGACTAAGCTCTTCAACAACATACTTGCCTAGAAAGCCCGTAGCACCTGTCACCAATACTTTCTTCATTTTTTACTTCTCCTTGTCCCCTAAGAGCCGATGTATTTCGCTCTTCAGAATCTCTGTTGGCTGATAGATTTGAGCTGCACGACTAAGTCTGTTCAAGTCTGGCCAGTCATCTCTAGCCAACAACTCATCAAAGGCACGTCCAATCGCTTCCGTATCCTCTCGTTTAGCAGTCAAGGCAATCCCTGCCTCTAATCCACGAACTGCATAGTCATACTGATCATAGTCATGGGGGAGAATCAAGGCAGGCTTACCATAGATGATACACTGGTAAAAAATACCCGCACCACCATGATGAATCACATAATCCATCTGAGGAATGTACTCCTTATAGGGAAGATAGGATACCACAGAAACATTGTCCATGAGCTCTTCACATTGGAAGTCTTGTCCGCCAAACCCCAGAGTCACAAAGAAGTGGCAATCTGGATGTGCTTCTGCCAATTGTTGTGTCTGATAGAGGAGATTGTCTTTAGCCCATGCTAGCTGAGTGCCACAGGAGACAAGGACCTTCTTATAACCTGCATAAGGAGACAAATCGAGTGGATAATTTTCTGCCCTCTCAATCGAAGAGCCAAAAGGTCCCACCCAAAGGTAGTGCTCTGGAAAACCGCTTTTCAGCTCCAACTCTTTCATCCCAATTCCCAAGATGGAATAGGGTGAATAGATGGTTTCCTGACCTTTCTGATTGTAGAGCCTAAAATCGTAACGTTTCAATCGTTCTCTCAATAAAAAGCTTACGATTCGTTTCCCTAAACGAGTCCCTTTTCTTCCTAGCCATTGCAGACCAGATTGGAAAGATGTTTTTGGACTGCCCATTCCTCCAAAGAAACAAGGCGGTCCATCTGTCGTTTCAATGGCAAACTGTGTCGCCATCGTGGTAATCCAGGGAATGTTCAACTGTTCCGCAACAAGTCCTCCAGAGAGGGTTATAAAGTCCGCAATCACAATATCCGGTCTATTTTCCTGCCACTCTTGCACTAATTGATCTGAAACCACATTGATCAAATCAAGACTAGCTGACAACTGTCGATAAGCAGAAAACAGGTTTAATTGACCTTCATTGTTGGCTACACGCTCAAACTCATCTACACAATTTTCTAAAATGGGAATCACCCGGAATCCCATCTCCTCTGCTACAGTTTTTCGTTGCGGTCCTGTAAATAATCGAATCTCATACAAGGGATCCTTCAACAAGGGGGCAAGTAAATTCAGTGTTGGGAAGAGATGCCCACTCAAGGGAACTACAACCACATCAATTTTGATTTTTCTCATATGTCTAGGATAGCAAATTTTTAAAAAAAGAACTACCAAAATGATAGTTCTTTCCAATATTATTTATATTTTGAGGAACAAGTCCCGTCTACTCTACTTGATTTTTAGAAGAGTTCTTTGTAGAGAGCAATGGTTTCTTCTAAAGTTGGCATAAATGGATTGCCTGGCGCACATGCATCAATCAAAGCATTCTTAGAAAGGTAGTCAAAGTCAAAGTCTTTTTCTTGGATACCGAGTTCAGTGAGTTTCTTCGGAATACCAACAGTTTCAGAAAGTTTCTCAATCTCAGCGATAGCATAGTCAGCGCATTCTTGGTCTGTTTTCCCCTCCACATGGAGTCCCAAAGCCTTGGCTACATTGCGGAATGCTTCTGGTACACGCTTGGCATTTTCACGTTCTACAACTGGGAGAAGCATGGCACAGCAGACACCATGTGGCAAGTTATATACCGCACCGAGTTGGTGAGCCATAGAATGAACATAACCCAAACCAGCATTGTTAAAGCTCATACCACCGAGGAAGATGGCATTGACCATACCCTCACGCGCTTCAATATCTTGGCCATTTGCCACAGCACGAGGAAGATACTCCTTGATGAGTTCAATCGCTCCGATAGAAAGTTTCTTGGTCACATTATAAGCACCTGGTGTTACCAAGGCTTCGACAGCGTGAGTAAGAGCATCCATACCTGTCGCTGCTGTCAATCCTTTCGGCTTTGAAAGCATGAGTTCTGGATCATTGACAGAGATAAGGGCAAGGCTATTCTTATCAACCATTACCATCTTGACCTTGCGCTCTTCGTCAGTAATAACATAGTTAATGGTGATTTCTGCAGAAGTTCCAGCTGTTGTATTGATCGCAACCACTGGCAAGCCTTTTTTAGCAGACTTGTGGAGACCTTCGTAGTCCTGTGGTTTGCCACCATTTGTAGCAATGATAGAGATACAACTAGCCGCATCCTGAGGAGATCCTCCCCCAAGACTGATGATGAAGTCACATCCATGCTCTTTCAGGACAGCCACTCCGTCTGTGACGTTCTTGCAAGTCGGATTTGGCTCCACATCGCTAAAGATTACATATTCGATCCCTTCAGCATCTAACGGTTTTAGGACTTTGGGTAAAATATCACTACCTTCGATGAACTTATCTGTCACCAAAAGGGCCTTCTTATACCCCAGTTCCTTGATATACGGACCTACTTCATTTACAACACCTTTACCAATAAGGTTAACTGCCGGAACGTAAAATGTAGCCATATGCTTTTCCTCCTGCGCCTTTGCGCTATTTGATTATTTACTATAAGTATACGACCTTATAAGAAGTTTTACAAATATTTGTAAGCGTTTTAAGTAAAAAGTTAGTAAAGAACAGCCAGCCACTTTTTCAAGAAAAAAGCTCCAAAAAGATGGATTTCATCTCATTGGAACTTTTACTTAATCATTATTGCTTAGTTAATACCACTCGGTCAGATGTCTCTCGGTCCATATCGTCGATAATCAATTGATTACCATTAACCGTGTAAATTTTGACATCATCACCGATAATGACACGTTGATTTTCTGGTTCAAAGCTGACTTGCTTGATTTCCTTATCTCCATCTGGCTCGACCTCAGTCCATGTACCAGTTTTACCTGTTACAACAAGAGTGATTTGGTCATTCTCATCTTTTCCAGTATAGGTACCATCGATATTCGTAGGTTGAGCTACAGTAGTGTCCTGACTTGAGGACGCCTGTGGTTGACTAGCACTTGTCGCAGCGCTAGAAGATGATTCTTGTTGAGAAGATGATTGCTGAGCAGATTGCTGGGTAGGGGCTTGTGCCTTAGGTCCACAAGCTGCTAAAAGACTAAGAATTGCTAGGGAAGCAATAGAAAGTGTGAATGTTTTCGTTTTCATAGCGATTTCCTTTCTTTTGTGCCAATGTTTTGCTGGAATCGTTTCCAGATATACCTCCTACCTCAAGTATAACAACTTAAGCCTAGAAGGTCAACTAATCCCATCGCTTCCTTGCAAACTCGCTCGGACTTCCGAGATAAAGTAGAGCGAGCCCGTCACGAAAAGCAAGTCCTGATCTTTGGCCTTTTCTTCAAATTCTCTGATAAAACCGCCATAGGAAGAAATCAAATCGTAACCCGCCACATCCTTTTCATCCAGAGAGCCTTGGTAGTCAAAGCCTGTTACCTTAAGTTCCACCTCAGGCAACTGCTTAGATAGATAGCCTAACATCCCCTGATAATCCTTGCGTTTAAGTGCTCCAAAAAGGATGCGAACCTGGTAACCTTGCTGGATTTTCCCTTGGATAAACTCGACTAGACGAGTCAAGGCTGGCAGATTGTGAGCCCCATCTAGGTAGATTTGTGGACGAATCCGTTCCAATCGACCTGCCCAATGTGTCTCCTTCAAAGCCCGTCTGACAAACTCTTCTTCGACCCTTTCACCTCTTGACGCCATAAACAGAAGAAAAGTTTCTAAAGCCAAGGCGGCATTTTCTTGCTGATAAGCACCTTCTAAACCGATTTCAAGCTGTGAAAAGTTTGCTAGCTTACTTGAAAAATCCCCAGCATTCAAGGTGAAGTCTCGCCCAGCTTGATAAAGTTCGACAGCTAACTCTCTCGCTTTACTTTGACAGACAAGCTCCGCTTCTGGAGTAAGCTTGGCAATGACTGCCTTCTTGCCAGCCTTGAAAATACCAGCTTTCTGCTCGGCTATTTCCTCCAGACTATCGCCCAAGGTCTCCTGATGATCTAGCCCAATCGAAGCAATAACTGCAATCTCTCCTGTTACGACATTAGTGGTATCAAGCAAACCACCAATCCCCACTTCTAGCAGAACCAGATCCACTCCCTGCTCTTTAAAGTAAAGCAAAGCAATCAGAGTCAGTAATTCAAAAAAGGACAACTGGTCATAGGTTTGCAAAAGCGTCTTTTCCATCTCATTGACCTGCTCCGCCAAACGGATAAAATCTGCATCAGCAATCGGTTGCCCATTAATACAGATTCGATCATGGATACTGACGATATGAGGAGAGGTGAAAGTACCAACTTTTTTACCATGAGCAACAAACAACTCCCTCATGAAGGCAATAGTTGACCCTTTACCGTTAGTACCTGTTACGTGGATAATAGGATAAGTCTTCTCAGGATTCCCCAGCAAATCCACAGCTCGCTGCATTCGTCCAAGTCCAGATCTAAAGTTTAAACCAATCCGACTATGCAGCCATTTTTCTACTTCAAACATACATGTCTCCTTAACAAAAGTCCAATCAACTACCGCATCAAAGTATGATTACAAATAAAAAACGAGGTCGGGACTAAAATCCCGACCTCTTACCTGGTTAGCTAATCACTAGCTACTATGAATTTCAACGTGAGCTAAAAACATCCACTGGATGTTCCAACTCTTTCTAGTTTCTAGGAGTTGGGGTGATACAGTCTCCCAGACATACCAGTTCTCTCTTATTTTAAGGAACTGGGCTAAAAACGTTCCCCGGACGTTCCAACTCTCTCCAATTTCTGGGAGTTGGGCTGATACAGTCTCCCAGACTGTATCACTCCTCCATAAAGCTGTTGAAGACTTCTTCAATCATGTTCCATTCGTCTTCTGAGTCTTCTGGAATTGGTTGCAATTCGCCTTCTGTTCCGTCTTCATTTTCGATGAATGAGTAAGCTTGAATTTCAACTTCACCATTTTCATCTTCTTCTGCATTAACTGGCACTAGCAGAACATAGTTTTTACCAAATTCTTCTTTCCCGTCGATGGTCAAAAGAATTTCAAACAAGGTTTCATTTCCTTGCTCATCTACTAGTGTAATCAATTCACGTTCTTCGTGGTCATGGTTGTGATCGTGTGACATAGTTTCTCCTCTGTCTTAAAATTTTCTATCTAAATAATTTTGCAAAATCAGCTGAGCAGCCAACTTATCAATAACTTTCTTGCGTTTGTTACGGCTGATATCTGCTTGTTCAATCAACATACGCTCCGCAGCGACCGTTGTCAAACGCTCATCCTGATAGTCTACTGGCAAACCAAAGAGTTCTTCTAGCTTGGCACCATAGGCTTGACTGGCTTCTACTCGCGGACCACTGGTATTGTTCATGTTCTTTGGCAAACCTACTACAAAGCGTTCTACCTTATAGCTGTCAACCAATTCCTTGATGCGGTCAAAACCAAACTGGCCCTGGTCCTCATTAATCTGGATGATTTCAAGTCCCTGAGCGGTGAAACCGAGCGGATCGCTAATAGCCACCCCTACTGTTTTTGAACCGACGTCCAATCCCATAATTCTCATAGATTATAGATCGACTCCTTGTCCTTTTAGGTAGTAGCGTACCAATTCTTCAACAATTTCATCACGCTCATACTTACGGATTTGATTTCGTGCATTGTTATAACGAGGAACGTAGGCAGGGTCTCCACTCAATACATAACCGACGATCTGGTTAATCGGATTGTAGCCCTTGTCATTCAAAGAAGCATAAACATCTGTCAATGTTTCGCTAATTTCTTTCTTATTGGAATCATCCAATTTAAACCGTACAGTTTCTTCAGTAAATCCCATTCTAACACCCTCTTTCCTTAGAATAGTACTATTATAGCACATTCCCTGACGTTCTACAAATAAGTCAGTCTATTAATTTGGATTTTCTATTGTTCTGTCGCCCCATTTGCCACTCTATCTGCAATATATTGGCTAGGTTCGTTTTTTAAGA
>NZ_AJRC02000027.1:0-10874 GCF_000298695.2 Streptococcus sp. GMD3S
CCTTTTGAACAACATGGTTGTTGGTGTATCAGAAGGATTCAAGAAAGAACTTGAAATGCGCGGGGTTGGTTACCGTGCACAACTTCAAGGATCTAAACTTGTTTTGGCTGTTGGTAAATCTCATCCAGACGAAGTTGAAGCTCCAGAAGGAATTACTTTTGAACTTCCAAACCCAACAACAATCGTTGTTAGCGGAATTTCAAAAGAAGTAGTTGGTCAAACGGCTGCTTACGTACGTAGCCTTCGTTCACCAGAACCATATAAAGGTAAAGGTATCCGTTACGTTGGTGAATTCGTTCGCCGTAAAGAAGGTAAAACAGGTAAATAATGTTGAGTGGTTGATTTTTAACCACCAACCTATTTTCCAACTTAGTGCATAGCACACGATTTAAAACTAAAGAGGTGAAAACTGTGATTTCTAAACCAGATAAAAACAAACTCCGCCAAAAACGCCACCGTCGCGTTCGCGGAAAACTCTCTGGAACTGCTGATCGCCCACGTTTGAACGTATTTCGTTCTAATACAGGCATCTACGCTCAAGTGATTGATGACGTAGCGGGTGTAACGCTCGCAAGTGCTTCAACTCTTGACAAAGAAGTTTCAAAAGGAACTAAAACTGAACAAGCCGTTGCTGTCGGTAAACTCGTTGCAGAACGTGCAAACGCTAAAGGTATTTCAGAAGTGGTGTTCGACCGCGGTGGATATCTATATCACGGACGTGTGAAAGCTTTGGCTGATGCAGCTCGTGAAAACGGATTGAAATTCTAATAGGAGGACACTAGAAAATGGCATTTAAAGACAATGCAGTTGAATTAGAAGAACGCGTAGTTGCTGTCAACCGTGTTACGAAAGTTGTTAAAGGTGGACGTCGTCTTCGTTTCGCAGCTCTTGTTGTTGTTGGTGACCACAACGGTCGCGTAGGATTTGGTACTGGTAAAGCTCAAGAAGTTCCAGAAGCAATCCGCAAAGCAGTAGAAGATGCTAAGAAAAACTTGATTGAGGTTCCTATGGTTGGAACAACAATCCCACACGAAGTTCTTTCAGAATTCGGTGGAGCTAAAGTATTGTTGAAACCTGCTGTAGAAGGTTCTGGAGTTGCCGCTGGTGGTGCAGTTCGTGCCGTTGTGGAATTGGCAGGTGTGGCAGATATTACATCTAAATCACTTGGCTCTAACACTCCAATCAACATTGTTCGCGCAACTGTTGAAGGTTTGAAACAATTGAAACGCGCTGAAGAAGTTGCTGCCCTTCGTGGTATCTCAGTTTCTGATTTGGCATAAGAAAGGGGATAAAATGGCTCAAATTAAAATTACTTTGACTAAGTCTCCAATCGGACGCATTCCATCACAACGTAAAACTGTTGTAGCACTTGGACTTGGCAAATTGAACAGCTCTGTTATCAAAGAAGACAACGCTGCTATCCGTGGTATGATCACTGCAGTATCTCACTTGGTAACTGTTGAAGAAGTAAACTAATGAATTTTTAGGGGATGTGGCAATACTCATCCCCTAAAACTAGGTATAGTCATCTAAGATGACCATGTATAGGCGAGTTGATAAGGGAGACAACCTTTTCTCTCTTATCGGCGCTAGCATTTTACAAAAGAGGAGAAAATAATAATGAAACTTCATGAATTGAAACCTGCAGAAGGTTCTCGTAAAGTACGTAACCGTGTTGGTCGTGGTACTTCATCAGGTAACGGTAAAACATCTGGTCGCGGTCAAAAAGGTCAAAAAGCTCGTAGCGGTGGCGGAGTTCGCCTTGGTTTTGAAGGTGGACAAACTCCATTGTTCCGTCGTCTTCCAAAACGTGGATTCACTAACATCAACGCTAAAGAATACGCAATTGTAAACCTTGACCAATTGAACGTCTTTGAAGACGGTGCAGAAGTAACTCCAGTTGTGCTTATCGAAGCAGGAATTGTGAAAGCTGAAAAATCAGGAGTTAAAATTCTTGGTAACGGTGAGTTGACTAAGAAATTGACTGTGAAAGCAGCTAAATTCTCTAAATCAGCTGAGGAAGCTATCACTGCTAAAGGTGGTTCTGTAGAAGTCATCTAAGAGAGGTGACCCATGTTTTTTAAATTACTAAAAGAAGCGCTCAAGGTTAAACAAGTTCGATCAAAAATTCTTTTTACGATTTTTATCATTCTTGTTTTTCGTATTGGGACAAGTATTACTGTTCCAGGTGTGAATGCAAAAAGTTTAGAAGCTCTCAGCGGTTTATCTTTCTTGAACATGCTTAGTCTTGTTTCAGGGAATGCCATGAAGAACTTCTCCGTTTTTGCACTCGGAGTAAGTCCGTATATCACTGCTTCAATCGTTGTTCAATTGCTACAAATGGATATTTTACCGAAGTTTGTAGAATGGGGCAAACAAGGGGAAGTAGGACGGAGAAAACTAAACCAGGCTACTCGTTATATTGCACTTGTACTTGCATTTGTTCAATCTATCGGGATTACAGCAGGATTTAATACTCTATCTGGAGCGAAATTATTAACGACAGCTTTAACTCCACAAGTTTTTGTTACTATTGGTATTATCCTCACAGCAGGTAGTATGATTGTAACTTGGCTCGGGGAACAAATTACAGATAAGGGATACGGAAACGGTGTTTCTATGATCATCTTTGCAGGTATTGTCGCTTCAATCCCTGAGATGATTAAAGGCATCTATGTTGACTACTTCGTCAATATTCCAAGTAGCCGTTTGACTTCATCTATTATCTTTGTCGTTATTTTGATTATCGCTGTCTTGTTGATTGTATACTTTACAACCTATGTTCAACAGGCAGAATATAAAATTCCAATCCAATATACAAAAGTTGCTCAAGGAGCCCCATCAAGCTCATACCTTCCATTGAAGGTAAACCCAGCGGGGGTTATCCCAGTTATCTTTGCAAGTTCCATCACAGCAGCACCTGCAGCCATTCTTCAATTTTTGAGTGCTACAGGTCATGATTGGGCTTGGGTACGTACAGCACAGGAAATGTTATCTACAACATCTCCGACTGGTGTTGCTATGTATGCCTTGCTAATCATTCTCTTTACGTTCTTCTATACATTTGTACAGATCAATCCAGAGAAAGCAGCAGAAAACTTGCAAAAGAGTGGAGCCTACATTCATGGTGTCCGTCCTGGTAAGGGAACTGAAGAATTCATGTCGAAACTTCTTCGTCGCCTTGCGACTGTCGGATCGATCTTCCTAGGTGTGATTTCAATCTTGCCGATTGTGGCAAAAGATGTCTTTGGTCTTTCAGAAGCTGTTGCTTTTGGGGGAACTAGTCTTTTGATCATTATCTCAACTGGTATCGAAGGAATCAAACAGCTAGAAGGTTACCTATTGAAACGTAAGTATGTTGGTTTCATGGATAAAACAGAATAAAAGCAAAATTACTTTTGCTTAGAGAGTGGAGTATGAAGATTTATCTATCAGAGAGATTTTCGTCTCCCCTCTTCTATTTTGTTTTTAAATAGGGGTTGAAAGAGATTTCTGCTTCTATTTAAATACAAAATAAGGAGATCCTATCATGAATCTTTTGATTATGGGCTTACCTGGAGCAGGTAAGGGAACGCAAGCAGCTAAAATTGTGGAGCAATTCCACGTGGCACACATTTCAACTGGAGATATGTTCCGTGCTGCTATGGCAAATCAAACTGAAATGGGTGTACTTGCAAAGTCATACATCGACAAAGGTGAGTTGGTTCCAGATGAAGTTACAAATGGAATCGTTAAAGAACGCCTTTCACAGGACGACATCAAGGAAACAGGTTTCTTGTTGGATGGTTACCCACGTACTATTGAACAAGCCCATGCCTTGGATAAAACATTGGCGGAACTCGGTATCGAACTAGAAGGTGTGATCAATATCGAAGTGAACCCAGATTGTCTCTTGGAACGTTTGAGTGGCCGTATCATCCATCGCGAAACAGGTGAAACCTTCCACAAAGTTTTCAACCCACCAGTTGACTATAAGGAAGAAGATTATTACCAACGTGAAGATGACAAACCGGAGACAGTGAAGCGTCGTTTGGATGTGAATATTGCACAAGGTGAACCAATCATTGCTCACTACCGTGCCAAAGGTTTGGTCCACGATATCGAAGGAAATCAAGATATCAATGATGTGTTCAAAGACATCGAAAAAGTATTGACAAATTTGAAATAAAGCGTTTTTCACACTTGCAAAAAATCGCTACAAATGTTATACTGAGATAGTCTGACTTATAATTGTTGTCTCTGTTTTCAGAGGCATCGAATCGAAATTTATGGAGGTGCTTTTGCGTGGCAAAAGACGATGTGATTGAAGTTGAAGGCAAAGTAGTCGATACAATGCCTAACGCAATGTTTACGGTTGAACTTGAAAATGGACATCAGATTTTAGCAACAGTTTCTGGTAAAATTCGTAAAAACTATATTCGTATTTTAGCGGGAGATCGTGTTACTGTCGAGATGAGTCCATATGACTTGACACGTGGACGTATCACTTACCGCTTTAAATAATCGAAAAACTTGGAGGGATAAGAAATGAAAGTAAGACCATCGGTCAAACCAATTTGCGAATACTGTAAAGTAATTCGTCGTAATGGTCGTGTTATGGTAATTTGCCCAGCAAATCCAAAACACAAACAACGTCAAGGATAAGATAGAAAGGAGAAAACATGGCTCGTATTGCTGGAGTTGACATTCCAAATGACAAACGCGTAGTAATCTCATTGACTTACGTTTATGGTATCGGACTTGCAACATCTAAGAAAATTTTGGCTGCTGCTGGAATCTCAGAAGATGTTCGTGTACGTGACCTTACATCAGATCAAGAAGATGCTATCCGTCGTGAAGTGGATGCAATCAAAGTTGAAGGTGACCTTCGTCGTGAAGTAAACTTGAACATCAAACGTTTGATGGAAATCGGTTCTTACCGTGGTATTCGTCACCGTCGTGGACTTCCTGTCCGTGGACAAAACACTAAAAACAACGCTCGCACTCGTAAAGGTAAAGCTGTTGCGATTGCTGGTAAGAAAAAATAATATAGGAGGTAAAAGTCTTGGCTAAACCAACACGTAAACGTCGTGTGAAAAAGAATATCGAATCTGGTATTGCTCATATTCACGCTACATTTAATAACACTATTGTTATGATTACTGATGTGCATGGTAATGCAATTGCTTGGTCATCAGCTGGTGCTCTTGGTTTCAAAGGTTCTCGTAAATCTACACCATTCGCTGCTCAAATGGCTTCTGAAGCTGCTGCTAAATCTGCACAAGAACACGGTCTTAAATCAGTTGAAGTTACTGTAAAAGGTCCAGGTTCTGGTCGTGAGTCAGCTATTCGTGCGCTTGCTGCCGCTGGTCTTGAAGTAACAGCAATTCGTGATGTGACTCCAGTGCCACACAATGGTGCTCGTCCTCCAAAACGTCGCCGTGTATAATCATCGCATTACACTGCTTTTCGTTTAAGAGGGAGTAACTAAATGATTGAGTTTGAAAAACCAAATATAACAAAAATTGATGAAAATAAAGATTATGGCAAGTTTGTAATCGAACCACTTGAACGTGGCTACGGTACAACTCTTGGTAACTCTCTTCGTCGTGTACTACTAGCTTCTCTACCAGGAGCAGCAGTGACATCTATCAACATTGAAGGTGTCTTGCATGAGTTTGACACAGTCCCAGGTGTTCGTGAAGACGTGATGCAAATCATTCTGAACATTAAAGGGATTGCAGTGAAATCATACGTTGAAGACGAAAAAATCATTGAACTTGACGTTGAAGGTCCTGCTGAAATTACAGCTGGAGACATTTTGACTGATAGTGATATTGAGATTGTAAATCCAGATCATTATCTCTTTACAATCGGTGAAGGTTCTTCTCTAAAAGCGACAATGACTGTTAACAGTGGTCGTGGATATGTACCTGCTGATGAAAACAAAAAAGATAATGCACCAGTTGGAACACTTGCTGTAGATTCTATTTATACACCAGTTACAAAAGTCAACTATCAAGTAGAGCCTGCTCGTGTAGGTAGCAATGATGGATTTGACAAATTAACCCTTGAAATCTTGACTAATGGAACAATTATTCCAGAAGATGCTTTAGGGCTTTCAGCGCGTATCTTGACAGAACATCTTGATTTGTTTACAAATCTTACTGAGATTGCTAAGTCAACTGAAGTGATGAAAGAAGCTGATACTGAATCTGACGATCGTATTTTGGATCGTACGATTGAGGAACTGGACTTGTCTGTGCGTTCATACAACTGTTTGAAACGTGCCGGTATCAATACTGTGCATGATTTGACAGAAAAATCTGAAGCAGAGATGATGAAGGTACGAAATCTTGGACGCAAGAGTTTGGAAGAAGTGAAACTCAAACTCATTGACTTGGGTCTTGGATTAAAAGATAAATAAAGGAGGAATACATGGCTTACCGTAAACTAGGACGCACTAGCTCACAACGTAAAGCAATGCTTCGCGATTTGACAACTGACCTTTTGATCAACGAATCAATCGTGACAACTGAAGCTCGTGCTAAAGAAATCCGTAAAACTGTTGAAAAAATGATTACTCTAGGTAAACGTGGTGATTTGCATGCACGTCGTCAAGCAGCTGCTTTCGTACGTAATGAAATCGCATCTGAAAACTATGATGAAGCAACTGATAAGTACACTTCTACTACAGCACTTCAAAAATTGTTCTCAGAAATCGCACCTCGTTATGCTGAACGTAACGGTGGATACACTCGTATCCTTAAAACTGAACCACGTCGTGGTGATGCTGCGCCAATGGCGATCATCGAATTAGTATAAAATCATCAATTTTGTTGAGTGTTATGATGATGGAGTCTTGTGCTCTTAGTCTAGCTCTGGTCTACCGCTGGGACTTATGTCCTAGCGGGAACACTCATCATCATTTGATAGGGTAGACGCTTGTTTACGAAATTGTTTTTTTCTTAAGAACAACTTCGTAAGCAGGCGTTTTTTAGTATTTTCTATGGAAATATGCTATACTAGGAAAAAAGAAAATCAAAAACGTTCAGGTTTTCTAAAAATCGTAGAAATGGGGTATAAGGATGAAGGCTATTATTACAGTGGTTGGTAAGGACAAGGCTGGGATCGTTGCAGGCGTGTCTACTAAGATTGCAGAGTTGGGTTTGAATATTGACGATATTTCTCAGACGGTGTTGGATGAATACTTTACTATGATGGCGGTCGTTTCTAGTGACGAAAAACAGGATTTCACTTATCTTCGAAATGAGTTTGAAACTTTCGGTCAGACCTTGAATGTCAAAATAAATATTCAAAGTGCGGCGATTTTTGACGCTATGTATAATATCTAGGAGGTGGCTATGGATATTAGACAAGTTACAGAAACCATTGCCATGATCGAGGAGCAGAACTTCGATATCAGAACCATCACCATGGGGATTTCCCTTTTGGATTGTATTGATCCAGATATTGAACGTGCTGCTGAAAAGATTTACCAAAAAATCACCACTAAAGCTGCAAATTTAGTGGCTGTAGGAGACGAAATTGCTGCAGAACTTGGGATTCCTATTGTTAATAAACGAGTATCGGTGACTCCGATTTCTTTAATTGGTGCAGCGACTGATGCGACGGACTATCTTGTTTTGGCAAAGGCTCTTGACAAGGCTGCCAAGGAGATCGGTGTTGATTTTATTGGTGGATTCTCTGCCTTGGTACAAAAGGGTTATCAAAAAGGTGATGAAATTCTCATCAATTCTATCCCGCGCGCTCTAGCTGAGACAGACAAGGTTTGTTCGTCTGTTAACATTGGCTCGACCAAGTCAGGTATCAACATGACTGCGGTCGCTGATATGGGGCGTATCATCAAGGAAACAGCTGCGCTATCAGATATGGGTGCGGCCAAGTTGGTCGTATTTGCTAATGCTGTTGAGGACAATCCTTTTATGGCAGGGGCTTTCCATGGTGTTGGGGAAGCAGATGTTATCATCAATGTTGGTGTTTCAGGTCCTGGTGTTGTCAAACGCGCCTTGGAGAAAGTTCGTGGTCAGAGTTTTGATGTTGTAGCTGAGACGGTCAAGAAAACAGCCTTTAAGATTACTCGTATTGGTCAGCTAGTCGGTCAAATGGCCAGCGAGAGACTGGGTGTTGACTTTGGGATTGTAGACCTAAGCTTGGCACCAACTCCTGCAGTTGGCGATTCTGTGGCTCGTGTCCTTGAGGAAATGGGCCTAGAAACAGTTGGTACGCATGGGACGACGGCTGCCCTCGCTCTTTTGAATGACCAAGTTAAGAAGGGCGGAGTGATGGCTTGTAACCAAGTCGGTGGCTTGTCAGGTGCTTTTATCCCCGTTTCTGAAGATGAGGGGATGATTGGTGCGGTACAAGATGGCTCTCTGAATTTAGAGAAACTAGAAGCCATGACGGCTATCTGTTCTGTTGGGCTGGATATGATTGCCATTCCGGAAGATACGCCTGCTGAAACCATTGCAGCTATGATTGCGGATGAGGCGGCAATTGGTGTCATTAACATGAAAACAACGGCCGTCCGTATTATTCCAAAGGGCAAAGAAGGCGATATGATTGAGTTTGGAGGCTTGCTAGGGACAGCTCCAGTTATGAAGGTCAACGGGGCTTCGTCTGTTGATTTCATCTCTCGCGGTGGGCAAATCCCAGCTCCAATCCATAGTTTTAAAAATTAATAAAAAAGCGAGAGGATTTAAGTTGAGTTTAAGGATGACTGTGTATACTATAATCATTAAATAAAGACCTCCTAACTTTATTTAATAGAAATCCTAAACTTTTTCATAATAATCTCCTAGGGAAGCTACCATGAGGGTAGCTTTTCTTTTGGATAATTTACAAATGTTGGCTTTGCTTTTGAAAGCCGAATATTTCTTTGATCCATGATATAATAGAAGAAAATGGAGGATAGAAAATGTCTAAAGTAAGATTGTATTTGGTCCGTCATGGGAAAACGATGTTTAACACCATTGGACGTGCTCAAGGATGGAGTGATACACCTCTGACTGCAGAAGGTGAGTTGGGAATCCATGAACTGGGAATTGGCTTGAGAGAGTCTGGCTTGCAGTTTGACCGCGCTTATTCCAGTGATTCAGGTCGCACTATTCAAACCATGGGAATTATCCTAGAAGAACTTGGACTACAGGGGAAAATCCCTTACCGCATGGACAAGCGCATCAGAGAGTGGTGCTTTGGTAGTTTTGATGGGGCCTATGATGGGGACCTCTTTATGGGATTGATTCCGAGAATTTTCAATGTAGACCATGTTCATCAGTTGTCCTATGCAGAACTAGCAGAAGGTTTGGTAGAGGTTGATACTGCAGGCTGGGCAGAAGGCTGGGAAAAACTCAGTGGTCGAATCAAAGAAGGTTTTGAAACGATTGCCAAAGAAATGGAAGAACAAGGTGGGGGCAATGCTCTCGTCGTCAGCCATGGAATGACCATTGGGACTATTGTGTATCTGATCAATGGTATGCATCCACATGGTCTAGATAATGGTAGCGTGACGATTCTTGAATATGAGGACGGTCAGTTTAGCGTAGAAGTTGTTGGTGACCGTAGCTATCGAGAGCTCGGACGTGAGAAGATGGAAGAAATAAAAAATTGATAGAAGTTAGCTCCGATTAGGAGCTAATTTTTTTCCTGTTAAATAAGGTGGATTTGCGACTCAGTATTTCTTGTTATCCAAGTCTAAAAGAACATTTCTCGTCTTTCAAATTCCCCCAAAAATGGTATAATAGTAACATCATAAAATTGGAGAAATAGCATGAGTTTTTACAATCATAAAGAAATTGAGCCTAAGTGGCAGGGCTACTGGGCGAAACATCATACATTTAAGACAGGAACAGATGTCTCAAAACCGAAGTTCTATGCTCTGGACATGTTCCCATATCCTTCAGGAGCTGGATTGCACGTAGGACACCCAGAAGGTTACACAGCAACCGATATCCTCAGCCGTTACAAACGTGCGCAAGGATACAACGTTCTTCACCCAATGGGATGGGATGCCTTTGGTTTGCCAGCTGAGCAGTACGCTATGGACACAGGAAATGACCCGGCAGAATTCACAGCAGAAAATATTGCCAACTTCAAACGCCAAATTAATGCGCTTGGCTTCTCTTACGACTGGGACCGTGAAGTCAACACAACAGATCCAAACTACTACAAGTGGACGCAGTGGATCTTCACCAAGCTTTATGAAAAAGGCTTGGCCTATGAAGCTGAAGTACCAGTAAACTGGGTTGAGGAACTAGGAACAGCCATTGCCAATGAAGAAGTGCTTCCTGATGGAACTTCTGAGCGTGGGGGCTATCCTGTTGTCCGCAAACCGATGCGGCAATGGATGCTCAAAATCACGGCCTATGCAGAGCGCTTGCTTAATGACTTGGATGAGTTGGATTGGCCAGAGTCTATCAAGGAAATGCAACGTAACTGGATTGGGAAATCAACTGGTGCTAATGTCACTTTTAAAGTGAAAGGGACTGACAAGGAATTTACCGTCTTTACTACTCGTCCTGATACGCTTTTCGGTGCGACCTTCACAGTCTTGGCTCCTGAGCATGACTTGGTAGATGCCATCACAAGTCCAGAGCAAGCTGATGCAGTTGCAGACTACAAACACCAAGCTAGTCTCAAGTCTGACTTGGCTCGTACAGACCTTGCCAAGGAAAAAACAGGGGTTTGGACGGGCGCTTATGCCATCAACCCTGTCAATGGCAAGGAAATTCCAATCTGGATTGCCGACTATGTTCTTGCTAGCTATGGAACAGGTGCTGTCATGGCCGTGCCTGCCCATGACCAACGTGACTGGGAATTTGCCAAACAATTTGACCTTCCAATCGTAGAAGTGTTTGAAGGTGGAAACGTTGAAG
>NZ_AJRC02000026.1:0-11773 GCF_000298695.2 Streptococcus sp. GMD3S
ACGAGCGATAGCTACACGCTGTTTTTGACCACCTGATAGGCTATCTGGGTTAGCATTAGCTTTGTCTGCAAGACCGACTTTCTCCAGCAACTCCATCCCCAATTTCTCAGCTTCTTCTTTGGTCATTCGTTTGTGTTCAATAGGTGCAAAAGTGATATTTTCTAGGACTGACATGTGAGGGAAGAGGTTGAAATGTTGGAAGACCATTCCCACGTTTTCACGAACATGGTCGACATTGGTTGATTTTTCAGTCAAATCATAACCATTCACTGTGATGTGGCCACTCGTTACCTCCTCGAGAAGGTTAAGGCTACGGAGGAAAGTGGATTTACCAGAACCAGAAGGACCGATGATGCAGACAACATCTCCTTCATAGAATTTAGTTGTAATTCCTTTTAAAACTTCGTTTTTTCCATAATACTTATGCAAATCATTTACATCAATTTTTAGTTTTGCCATTAACGAATCCTCTTTTCTAAGCGTTTCGCTAGTCTAGTCAAAAGCGTGATAATTACAAGATAGAAGATAGCAAGGATTGCATACATCTTGAAACTTTGGTAGTTACGGGCTATGATGATCTTACCAGTTTGGAAGAGTTCAACCAGACCGATAGCAGATACGATGGTTGTATCTTTAAGAGCGATAACGAACTGGTTGACGAAGTTTGGCAACATCAATTTAGTCGCTTGTGGCAAGATAATCTTACGCATGGTTTTTCCATAAGAGATACCAAGACTGCGACTGGCTTCCATTTGCCCAACTGGAACAGCTTGAATCCCACCACGAACAATTTCAGCGATATAAGCTGCCGCATTGAGTGAGAGGGCAATAGTACCAGCTACAAAGTCATTGATTGGACTTTGTTGGCCAGTAATCGACTCGATGAAGTTTGGAATACCCCAGAAAATGAAGGCTGCAAGAATCATCAATGGAATACCACGGATAACGTCAACGAAAATCTCAGAGATCAGACGAAGAGATTTGTATGGGCTGACGCTAAACATACCGAAGATAATACCGATGACAATGGCAATTGCAAATGAAATAAGCGCTAGAGCAAGAGTGATTCCAAGACCACTAAGGAGTTGTTTGTAGTTGTTTTGAAGCAAGCCCCAGATAGTAGTTTCGTCAACTGTACTTGTAGAGTCAGATGAAGATTCGCTAGCGAGATACTTGTCAAGAATCTTTTGGAATTCTCCGTTAGCTTTGAGGTTCGCAAGTCCATTATTGAACATCTGGATCAATTCTGGATTAGTACCTTTTTTAACTGCAAAGGCTGTTTCTCCAATTGGAGTTCCAGCGATTGGTGTTTTCAATTTTTGCCCTTGACTGATAGAATATTTGAGAACTGGCTCATCGTCCATCACGGCATCAATAGATCCAGTATTCAGACTGTCATACATAGAAGCGCCATCTGCAAAGGTTTTAATCTTATAGCCGTATTTGCTTTGATTTTCAGTAAGGAACGTTTGAGAAGCAGTTCCGTTTTTAACACCGACAGTTTTATCCTTGAGGTCTTCATAAGAAGCAATTGTGCTTGATTCTTTCACACCAAGAATCGTATTTGCAGTGTAGTATGATTCTGAGAAGTCGAAGGTTTCCTTACGGGCATCTGTTACAGACATACCAGCAATGATACCATCTGCTTGTCCAGCTTGAACAGCACTGATGGCTGCGTCAAATCCTGGGTTGGTAATCTCAATTTCAAAACCTTGGTCTTTGGCAATGGCCTTGATGAGGTCCATATCAATACCGGTGTATTGATTGCTTGAATTTTGAAAGACGAACGGGGCGAAAGATGAATCGCTGGCAATAATGTACTTGCTTTTCACAGGAGTAGCTTTTTGTCCAGCAGCAGTAGTTGTCGTTGGGCTTGCCGTAGTTTTAGAAGCCGTCCACTTTTGGATGATTTGCTCCAAGCTACCATCTTTCTTCATTTGTGCTAGGGCTTCGTTAAACTCGGTAACCAAGTGTTCATACTTGCTCCCTTTCTTGACACCAAAGGCAAAGCTTCCAACAGCCTCACCATCCATATTGATGCTGAGATCTTGTCCTTGGTTAATCGCATACTCGATAACAGGTTTATCATCCATGATGGCATTTACAGCACCAGCACTTAGACTGTTATTCATCAAATCACCTGTATCAAAGGTTTTGATAGAGAAACCGTATTTATCTTTGATACTTTCGAGGAAACGTTGAGCGGCAGTTCCGTTCTTAACTCCAACTGTTTTCCCGCTAAGTTCCTCATATTTGGTGATTTTATTTGACTTTGTGGTAGCAATGACAACTTTTGTATCATAATAGGTATCAGACATGGTAAAGACATTTTCACGTTCTTTTGTTTTTGTCATACCTGCCATAATAGCATCTGCTTGACCTGACTGCACCGCATTTACAGCTGCATCAAAGCCAGGATAAGACATTTGGATGTTCCATCCTTTGATTTCTGCGACTTTATTGATAATATCAACATCAATCCCTTTATAGGTTTGATCTGAATCTTTAAACTCAAAAGGTGCGTAAGCTGTATCAGACACAATCTTAACAGTATCAGCTTTTGCCATACCTAGTGAGAAAATGGGAAATAAAATGAGCAAACATGCTAGTATTTTTTTCTTCATTTTTAGTCTCCTTTTCCGAATATTTTCCCATTATATCAGAAAATGAATGAAAAGGCAAATTTTATGAAATTTATGTAAGGAAATGTAACATGAAATACTCGCTCTTATCAACTTAGAGAGGAGTCTGAAAAGTAAATTTATGGTAAAATAGAAGGATAGAAAAATGAAGATGAGGCGATCATGATAAATCGAATTACAGATAATAAATTTAAACTAGTATCAAAATACCAACCTTCAGGAGATCAACCACAAGCGATTGAGCAGTTGGTCGATAATATCGAGGGTGGAGAGAAGGCTCAGATTCTGATGGGGGCGACGGGTACAGGGAAGACCTATACCATGAGTCAGGTCATTTCCAAAGTCAATAAACCAACTTTGGTTATTGCCCACAATAAGACTCTGGCTGGTCAGCTCTATGGGGAGTTCAAGGAATTTTTCCCTGAAAATGCTGTTGAGTACTTCGTATCGTACTATGATTATTATCAACCTGAGGCCTATGTCCCTTCTAGTGATACCTATATAGAGAAGGATAGCTCGGTCAATGACGAGATTGACAAGCTCCGTCACTCGGCGACTTCAGCCCTTCTGGAGCGCAATGATGTCATCGTAGTGGCTTCTGTCTCTTGTATCTATGGTTTGGGTTCGCCCAAGGAATATTCTGATAGCGTCGTTAGTCTCCGTCCAGGTCTGGAGATTTCTCGTGATAAACTCTTGAATGACTTGGTAGATATACAGTTTGAACGCAATGATATTGATTTCCAACGGGGAAGATTTCGCGTTCGCGGAGATGTGGTGGAGATTTTCCCAGCTTCTCGTGATGAACACGCTTTTAGAGTAGAATTTTTCGGAGACGAAATCGACCGTATCCGTGAAGTTGAGGCTTTGACAGGTCAGGTATTGGGAGAAGTGGATCATTTGGCGATTTTCCCTGCCACTCACTTTGTGACCAATGATGACCACATGGAGGTTGCGATTGCTAAGATTCAGGCAGAGTTGGAGGAGCAGTTGGCTGTCTTTGAAAAGGAAGGCAAACTGCTAGAAGCCCAGCGTTTGAAACAGCGCACAGAGTATGATATTGAAATGCTGCGTGAGATGGGGTATACAAATGGGGTTGAGAACTACTCACGCCACATGGATGGTCGTAGTGAAGGAGAGCCTCCTTATACGCTTCTTGATTTCTTCCCAGATGATTTCTTAATCATGATTGATGAAAGTCACATGACCATGGGGCAGATTAAGGGCATGTACAATGGAGACCGTTCACGTAAGGAAATGTTGGTCAATTATGGTTTCCGTTTGCCTTCTGCCTTGGACAATCGTCCTCTCCGTCGGGAAGAGTTTGAAAGTCATGTTCACCAGATTGTTTATGTTTCAGCGACACCAGGTGACTATGAAAATGAACAGACCGAGACAGTGATTGAGCAAATCATTCGTCCGACAGGACTTCTAGACCCAGAGGTGGAAGTTCGTCCAACTATGGGACAGATTGATGACCTCCTAGGTGAAATCAATGCCCGTGTTGAAAAGAATGAACGAACCTTTATTACAACCTTGACCAAAAAAATGGCAGAAGACTTAACCGACTACTTCAAGGAAATGGGCATCAAGGTTAAGTACATGCACTCGGACATTAAGACCTTGGAGCGGACGGAGATTATCCGTGACCTACGTTTGGGTGTTTTTGATGTCTTGGTCGGAATCAACCTGCTCCGCGAAGGGATTGACGTTCCCGAGGTAAGCTTGGTTGCTATTCTCGATGCTGACAAGGAAGGTTTCCTTCGTAACGAACGTGGCTTAATCCAGACCATTGGTCGTGCTGCTCGTAACAGCGAAGGGCATGTCATCATGTATGCGGACACGATGACTCAGTCTATGCAACGTGCCATTGATGAAACGGCCCGTCGTCGGAAAATCCAGATGGCTTATAATGAAGAGCATGGTATCGTTCCACAAACCATTAAGAAAGAAATTCGTGACCTAATCTCCGTAACCAAGGCAGTTTCTAAAGAAGAGGATAAGGAAGTCGATATCAATAGCCTCAACAAACAAGAGCGCAAGGAACTCGTCAAAAAACTGGAAAAACAAATGCAAGAAGCTGTCGAAGTGCTTGACTTTGAACTCGCAGCTCAGATCCGCGATATGATGCTGGAAGTGAAGGCGTTGGATTAGGGTGTTAGTAGGAGATGAAATGGCAAATTTACATTATTTTACAGGTAAATTTAGTGAATCTGAATTAGAGAATCATTTTGGTTCCTTGGACGAAAATAAACTGAAATACGAACTTGAAAATTTTTGTAATCAATATTTAAAGTTATCTGAAGAAAAACAATTAAAATATGCTGGAATTGTCTTGTATGTTTGTATGAATTTAATAGAAAAAATAGGTAAGACTACAGCAAAAAATATATTAGTTGCACTAAATAAAATATTATTAAATAATGTCCAGTTATTTGATTGGTTTGAAAATTTTGAATATTTTATTGTTTTGTATAGATATTTATTTTTTACAAAGGAATATGAAGAATATTCTATATTGTTTGAAGATGGAAGTTATTTTTTAAGAATTCTTGAATTAGTGTTAGATGATGGTTTTGAGGAAGCTAAATTACTCGCTCCTAGCATACTTACAGTTTTTTATCAATTATTTAACCAAAATAGTTTACCAGAAGATAGAAGAATCTATTTTAAGAGGAAATATGAATCATTGATCAGATTTATATTTGAAAATAATGGTTTTGAAGATGCTATATATGCGTATTTCCGATTAGATGAGGTTGTTTCACTTTTTCAATTTGAGCACTTAAAGATAATAAATAACTATTATATCAATAACCCTCAATCTGATTATGTTGGGAAATATTTGGATTTTGTATCAAGACACTTTAATGTTGTAATTAAAGATTCGATTGATGTTGTTCGAAAGATAGCAGAAGAAAATGATTCGGATATCATCTGCAACCAAGCTATTAAGTTAATTGAGAAGTATGATAATGATTATTTAAATGAGCAAAGTGATTCAGAATTCATCCAGTCATCGGAAGCTAATCAACTTTTAAAACAAGCGGATAAGATTATATACTATATACGCTCTAAATTGACAGTTGATGCAAATGAGTTGAAAGAAATTGGTTCCTTTGGACATTATACTAAGATTGATACTTTAACAAATTTTCTCATAAAAGCTGACTGGAAAAATGAAAATAATTCTGAAACTCAACCTCCATTTTTACGACTTACTAATCTAAAACAGTTAAATGACCCAATGGAAGGAAGAGTAATATATGATTATTTGGGTATAGATAATACGTTTTTCCAACAATATCAAACTTCTAATGTGTTTATATCTTCCTTAACTATAGTTTCTGATAGTTTACCTATGTGGAAGGAGTATGCTGATTCCTCTCAGGGAGCATTCCTTGAATATGATATGTCTTATCTTGAACATATCGTTGCTCATAAATCGATAGAGTTTGTTAAAGTTCATTATTTAGATTTAATGTCAGAGAATAAAGATGAAACAGATGTTGGTAAATCTCTTGATAATTTAAAACAGATATTTGAAAAATTGAAAGAGCTGGAAGCTGAAAAAGAATTAAAAAGTTTTGCTGAGAAATTGAAGAAGATTTCATACCTTTTTAAAGTTAAAGACTATGAGTATGAAATGGAGTATCGTATTTTAATTAATTTAGATGATACAGCGATACAAAATATTATTAATAGAGATACTAATTCACATGAGAAATACTTGAAGAAAGAAGAAATTGGGTTAGAAGTTTTTGATAAAGTCAACTATAATGATTTTAGCTTGAAGAAGGAAGAAATTGGATTAGAGATTTTTGACAAGGTTAACTATAATGATTTTAGGAAGTATATTGTATTAAGCCCAAAAGATAATGGCAGATATGATTTATTTGTATATATCAATTTACTTCCTCTGAAATACTCAAAAGTTATCCTAGGTCCCAAAATTACGGATGCAGACTATATTGCTCCTTACCTCAAACTTGCCAATCCTGATATAGAAATAGAAAGTTCAAAGATCCCTTATCGTTAAGTTGAGGATGACATAAAGCAGAAGGTGGTTTGAGAGAATTTAGTGAGATTAAAATAGAAAATGCAAACTTAATTGAAAAATTTTAAATCTTAAAATTTAACTTTGAACCCATACCACCTTTACATTTTAGATTATATTTTAAATAGAGGGAAGTTATTATGAATTTGAAAGAGAAGAATTATAAGAAGTCATCGAGCTTAGATTCTGTTCGTTTTTGGTTACAAGGGCATCGATTTTTCAAATTTATGCTTGATATTACCTTTTATATCAGCTTGTTCCTAGTTATAGAATTTACAACATCACAGAACAAGAGCATTCCAGCTGATTTTCGGTACAGAGAGCTTTTATTTCCCTTGCAATTGAATCTTTTTATCTTGGGTAATAGGTTCTATGCTCTCTTTTTGTCAATGAAAACTAAAAAAGAAAGGACCCTTAAAAGATTTTGTGAACCCTTTATTTATATCAATATCCTTAGCTTCATTTTTCAACTGATTGGTGTGAGAAAAAGAGGAAGAGTCGTTCTCTCACCTTTGTTTTCACTGGAGTCATCCTATATCTGGTTTCCTATTGTCGTCTACCTTCTAGTCTTGATGTTAACTTTGGCAATCTTCTTTCTCTCTAAAGGTTCAAAAAAAGGAGTAGATGAAAATGAAGATGAGTAGACAAATGAAGTACAAGACAAAAGAAAAGTCTTCTTGGACTAATAGGATTTTTCTTTGGATGGAAAGGCACAGAAGGATTGCTCAACTTTTGGATACGAGTGTGTTATTTGGATCTATGTTTGTATCATTTCTTGCCGCCTCTTACATTAGTTACCTATTACCGAACATAAACTATCTTTCCCCCTTAAGCTTCAATCTTATCCTTCTGATCTTATCAACCTATTTCCTTGTCTTTCGTTTTAGTAGTGATAAACTTCAGAAATGGCGTTACTTTTCATGGGGATTTATTGGGTTTAATGGTCTTCTTTTTCCCTTTCATCTCTTGGTAGGTCTGAATTGGCTAGGACGTCGTAAGTCAACGAATTTCCCTCCCATAATTTCTATGGATCCAGCATATGTCTGGGTCCCTATTGTAAGTTATCTCTTTTTCTTTTTCTTGGGGCTGGGCATTTTGCTTTTGATTATACGGATAGAAAAGAGCAGAAGGAGGCGTAAATGGAACGAAAGACTAAGAGACAAAAGAAGATCAAACAACAGAACAGACAAATGAGAAAAATCCATAAAAAGTATTCTTTGATAGCTCACGTCCAATTGTGGCAGGAAAGACATTCAAAGATTGCTTCTTTTATGGATGGTGGTATAATATTATTATCTATTTTTGGTATCATGTATGTATTGTTCGGGACGTCACTTATCCCGAAATCATATCAAGAAATGTCCTATCTCTTGCCAATTATTATGAATTTTGTCTTTTTGGTGCACACATTCTATCAAGGTATTTTTAGAGATGGTTTTAGCAATAAGGCTTCAGTACAAGGATTTTTAAAAACTTTTCTATTCATAAACGGACCTATTTTTCTCCTCCACTTACTTGTTGGGGTGAAAGGGAGAAATGTTAAAAAAATTCCTTCCCTATTATCTATCGATTATCACTACATCTGGCTTCCAATTGCTACCTATCTGATCTTTTTCATCATTCCAGCGATATTAATGGTCATTTTGAAATATAAGGACAAAAAGAGGAATAATCATGACAAAAGAAAATCTAACTAAGTTAATTTCGTTTAAGACACTTTATTTGGCTTTGCTGACCTTTGTGGTTCTTCATTTGGTGTTGCTGGTTTTTGGACTATCTTTTACGCCGATTTTGTGGAATAGTTGGTTTTTCATTCTTTGTTTAACCTTCCTAATCCATCCCTGGAGAATCTTTTATAGAACAAGAGATTTTCAATGGTATCACCTCATTTTTCAATTATTTAGTGGATTAGTGGCACTTTATCTTTGGTTTGCAGCATTCTTTGTTTTATCAGTTATCTCGGATCCAGCCGTCCCTATCAATATAGACTATCGTATAGAAGATAAGGAAATCATCATTGCTAGAGGTTTTTTGGCCCGTACTACTTATGACCATCATGAATTGATCAATCCCTTTATCATGAAGTCAGAAGTAAAATACAACGAAGATACATTTTAATAACTTAGAAAGCGAGCAAATCTATGTCCCGTGCCCAAGCAACTATTTTAACCAATATCTGTCTGATTGAAGACCTCGAAACCCAGCGCGTGGTGATGCAGTATCGTTCACTCGAAAACAATCGCTGGTCTGGCTATGCCTTTCCAGGAGGACATGTTGAGAATGGCGAGGCCTTTGCTGAGTCTGTCATTCGTGAGATTTATGAAGAAACTGGTCTAACGATTCAGAATCCCCAACTGGTCGGTATTAACCTGCTCCGTGAAGGGATTGACGTTCCCGAAGTGAGATTGGTGCTATTCTAGATGCTGACAAGGAAAGTTTCCTTCGTAACGAACGCGGTCTCATCCAGACCATTGGTCGTGCGGCCCGTAATAGCGAAGGACATGTTATCATGAATGCGGACACGATGACTCAGTCTATGCAAAGTGCCATCGATGAAACGGTCCGCCGTCGGAAAATTCAAAAGAAATCCGTGATCTAATCGCTGTAACCAAGGCAGTTGCCAAGGAAGAGGACAAGGAAGTCGATATCAATAGCCTCAATAAACAAGAACGCAAAGAACTCGTCAAAAAACTCGAAAAACAAATGCAAGAAGCCGTCGAAGTACTTGACTTTGAACTAGCAGCTCAGATCCGTGATATGATGCTCAAAGTGAGAACGTTGGGGTAGGAAAGAAAGGAAAAAGATGAACTATAAAGAAGAATTTTATGGTTTTTACAGAGAACCATTTAATAAAGAAAATATGACAAGTGAGAATACAATTATTGTGTTTGATACCAACTCATTGCTTAATGTATTTAGATTTACACCAGAAGCATCAAAAGAATATTTTGAGATAATTCAAAGTATTCAAGATAAAATTTATATTCCATATCTTGTAGCTTTAGAATTTCACTTTCATAAATCTGAAGCGTTATTATTAAATGAAGTCAACGTAACAAAATTTAAAAATAATTTTAGCAAGAATTGGAATAAAGTGAAGTCGGAAGCAGCAAAAACACTATTTTCAGGTCTTTCGTATAGAAATGATAAAGATAATAAAGAATTGATCACTTATTTGTCAGATTTACTGAACTCAAAAGAACTTGATATAGAAAATAAATTAGTTGAGAAGATTTCCTCAATAAGTAAGAACCAAACTAATATTTTTAATGCATTGGTTGAAATTATACAAAGTAAAACAGGAGAGCGATATGAACAAAATACGATTATAAATATTGAAAAGGAAGGAGATGAAAGATATAAAAATGAGATACCACCTGGTTTTAATGATGCTAATAAAAAATTATCAAGAAGTTATAATGGTATAAAGTACCAACAGAAGTTTGGAGATTTAATTATTTGGAAGGATATAATTATCAAAGCAAAGGAAGATAAAATCAAAAATGTAATTTTTGTGACCTCTGATGGTAAACGGGATAGTAAAACCGATTTAAACCATAAAGTTTGTGTTGGAAAAGATGGAAATGGTAAGGAGAAATATCAGATTATCGGTCCAAGAATTGAACTTATAGAGGAAATGAAAAATGAGACTGGGGCAGATTTTTATTTAATGGATGAACTGGAATTCATGAAACACTTCTCACAAGAGGAAGTACCATCTCGAGTATTTAAATCTATTAGTGATACATTACTCGATTTTGCTAAAATAGTATCTACTTCTTTAAATAACGACGATGTAGTAAAACCTTTTGTGAGAGCATCTTCTCAATCAGTAAACAATAGACCCTCCGTAATTAAAAGGCGAAAAGTCACAGATATTTCTGAATTATTAAAAATTGTAGAAAATGATTATGAAATTAGTGATGTAATAGAGGAATACTTAAAAACAGAACTTCCAAACATGGATTTTGAAAATAAGTATGGTGATTTAGGTTGGGGAGAATTTGAATACGTAACTATTACAGAAGTGGAGATTGAAAAATACACGTTTGAAGATGACTTTTATGAAATTAAGTGTATAGCAAGCATTGATGTGAATATAGACTTTAATATTGTTACCAAGAATCCTTTCTACGAAGAACCTGAAGATCCAGAATTTGAATATGAGTCATCGGAAATAGATGGTACTTTTGAGATATCATTTATTTATGACTTAGATTATGACACTTTTGATGATATAGAAATAATTGATTTCTATATTTAAATATTTAGAAAGCGAGCAAAGCTATGTCCCGTGCCCAAGCAACTATTTTAACCAATATCTGTCTGATTGAAGACCTCGAAACCCAGAGCGTGGTGATGCAGTATCGTTCACCCGAAAATAATCGCTGGTCTGGCTATGCCTTTCCAGGAGGACATGTTGAGAATGGCGAGGCCTTTGCCGAGTCTGTCATTCGTGAAATATACGAAGAAACTGGCCTGACCATTCAGAATCCTCAACTAGTCGGCATTAAAAATTGGCCCTTAGATACAGGTGGGCGCTACATCGTTTTTTGTTATAAGACGACAGAGTTTACTGGGAATCTCCAATCTTCAGATGAAGGAGAAGTATCTTGGGTACAAAAAGACCAGATTCCAAATTTGGAACTGGCCTATGATATGTTGCCTTTGATGGAAATGATGGAAGCACCTGACAAGTCTGAGTTCTTCTATCGCCACCGCACAGAGGACGGCTGGGAAAAAGAAATTTTCTAGTCTTTTACTAAATAACCTAACTGATCCAAGGCCTCCTCGATATAGTGGAGGTCTTGTTGTGTCTCGGCTTCAACAAGGTGGTAATGGATGCCGTCTGTCAATTCAGAAAGGGGTCTAAAGTCTGAATTCTCGACTTGTTCCAGAAAGTGCTGGACATCTCGGCGGCAGGTGAGTTTGAGTAGGGTTTCAATTTCGCCATAAACGGGATGATCGATTAAGATATTTTGAACGCGTCCGCCATTATCTACAATAGCTAGAAGTTCCTGACCGATTTCTTCCAGTTCATGTTTCACTTTAAAGAGTTTGTGCACGTAGGGGCTGG
>NZ_AJRC02000025.1:0-13196 GCF_000298695.2 Streptococcus sp. GMD3S
CGCGCTGCTTCAACAAGTGAGTTATCAATATTCCCCATGGCAGCGATATAAAGAATAATCGGTTGACCAACAGATGTTGTCAAAAGGATGATCATAATCGCTAGCAAAGCCCAGTTTTTGTCACCCAGCCAAGAAATATTTTGGCTGATGATATGGCTTGACTTAAGGACAAAGTTTAGAATCCCTGATAGTGGGTCATAGATCCATTTCCATACAACCGTTACGGCAACACTACCTGTAACTACAGGAAGGAAGAAGACGAAACGATAGAAAGAACGGGCAATGGCATTTTGATGATAGGTTTGAGATGCTACAAAGAGCGAGAAGAGAACCACAATCGGAACAGATCCAATAACCAGGATAACGGTATTGATCAAAGACTTCACAAAGACAGGGTCTTTAAACATGCGAATGTAGTTGTCCAAGCCCACAAACTCAAATTTCGTCATGGAGTAGTTAAAGAAACTTGTAATGAATCCCATAATCATAGGAGCCAAGACAAAGATGACAAAGAAGAATAACACTGGTGCTAGGAAAGCGTAGGAAATCACTGTTTCCCGCATACGAATTTTATTGACTTTCACAGTCGGCACCTCTCTTTCAAATAGAATAGTTTTTGATTTTCTTGAACTGTTTTAAAACCAAAATGAAATTTTTTAAGATTCGCTTATGTAAGAACTTCATTTTAATTTCGTGACAGTTCCTACCATTTCAAACAAAAGTCCCCCTTTTCTTACACCGTAGTGCACAGGGAAAAGGGGGAATCAATCTGACTTAGTGCTTATTGTTTTGTAGCTTTTTTGATGGTTTCGTTAGCTTTTTCAGTGAAGACTTTCAAAGCATCTGCTGGTTTTTCGTCACCATTTGATACAGATTGCAACATTGGGAACCAAAGTGTTCTCATTTCAGCAAATCCATCGATAGTGTTGTAATATGGTGAGTAGTATTTAGTCCAGCCACTGATTGTTTCCATACGTTTGTCTTCATAAAGTTTGCCAAATGAAGTACGAACTGGGAAAGCACCTGTACGAACTACGTCTTTAGGACCCCATTCTTTGTCATCTGCGATGAATTGAACGAATTTCTTAGCAGCTGCGACTTTCTTATCGTCTTTGTTATTAAATACTGCAAATCCGTTTACAAGGTATTCAAGAGATGGTTTACCAGAGTCTGATGGGAATGGTACTTCTACCACATCTACCTTACTTGCTTCCAAGAGTTTCGCTTGGATACCGTTTTGAGCTGGTGCCCAAAGGATTGTGTATGAAGTTTGACCGTTGGCAAAGTTTTGGATGTCTGCTCCACCGTCAAATTGTGAACCGTTGTTCAACAAACCGTCTTTAATCCAGCTAGCAGCTTTTTCAAGACCTTTGACGAATTTAGGATCGTCAGTTGTATATTTAGTTACATCTTTATCTGTTACAGAACCACCGTAAAGGTTTGCAATGAAGGCACGTGTTCCTTGGTCTCCCCCTTGACCAGCACTGAACAATGAACCTGGAGTGTAGCCTTTATCTTTAAGGGCTTTCAAAACTTTTTCAAAGTCATCAGTTGTCCAACCTTCTTTAACAAGGTTAGCTACACCAGCATCTTCCAACATTTTCTTGTTCATTGCCATGTAGAATGGTGCTGAACTGATTGGATACATGTAAGCTTTATCTCCAGCCTTACTTGCTTGTACGATATTTTCGTTGTTGACATCTTTGACAAATTCGTCTGTGAAGAGGTCGTTCAACTCAGCCAATTTACCGTTTTTACCGTATTGGATGATACGTCCTGGTGCGTCAAAGAGTACGTCTGGCGCTGTTCCAGCTTCGATAGCTGTTGTGATCTTTTCTGGACCTGACTTGAAGTCGATGGTTTCCAATTTCACTTTTACATCTGGATTTGCTTTTTCAAAAGCTTCGATGATTGATTTTTCATAAGTTCCAACACCGTCACCCGTTTTTTCTTGTGTGAAGACTGGGAATGCCCACCAAGTGATTTCTGTTTTTCCGCTATCGCTACTAGAACTTCCAGCATCCTTACTTCCACCAGAGTTACCACAAGCCGCAAGGCCAAGAATCGCAGCACCCGCAAGTACTGTACAAGCTAGTTTTCTAAATTTCATTTGTATTCTCCTAATTGATAAGCGTATCCATATTGGATAATGAGTTCTTTATATTTGTATACGTTTTCATTTTCTCCGACGCATCGACCACTCTCCTCTTTTTTGAGATTGTGTTATTTAAGACCGGCAACAAAGCGTTCCGTAATCTCTTTTGGTCTAGTAATAGCTCCACCAACAACGATACCTCGCACCCCATACTCAAGGATTTGCTTAGCTTGTTCTGGTGTATGAATTTTCCCTTCAGCGATGACATCCACACCTGCTTCACACAGTTTTTTGATCAGTTCAAAGTCTGGACCATCCACTTTCGGACTATAAGAGGTGTAACCTGATAGGGTTGTTCCAACAAAATCAATTCCGGCTTCAACTGCTGCTATACCCTCTTCAAAAGTACTGGTATCAGCCATTAAGAGTTGATGTGGATACTTTTCTTTGACTTGTCGGATAAAGTCTTGAATTTCCAAACCGTCGTAACGTTCACGTTTGGTGCAATCCAGAGCAATGACCTCAATGTCTAGTTCAGCCAACTCATCAACTTCTTTCATAGTCGCTGTAATGAATGGCTCCTGTGGCGGATAGTCACGTTTGATGATCCCGATAATCGGGAGTTTCGTAACCTCCTTAATCTCCTTGATATCACGAACACTGTTTGCTCGGATACCGACTGCTCCACCTTGCTCAGCCGCTTTGACTAGCAAGGGAATGACTCCTCCCGCTTCTGTATAAAGCGGTTCGTGAGGAAGTGCCTGGCAAGAGACAATGATTCCATCTTTGATCTGTTCAATCAAGGCTTCTTTGCTGATCTGTGGCATCCCCTTTCCTCCCTTTCTTGTTCTTATGGGCTTATTATATATCATTTGTTAAGCGCTTTCAATAGCTTGTAGTAGAATAGATTTCAGTTTCAAAACTATTTTATAGAACAGACTATCCTGAAAGTAGTTTCAGACCTCTTATGATTTCGAATCAACCTAAATTTAATAAAGAAAGATAGCAGGCTGAAAAACCTGCTATCTCTTCCGATACCTAGTCAAATAGCTTTTACTTATTATTCTTTTCTCTTCTTGCCAAATGCAAACAAGGATAAAAGAACACCTGCAAGACCAAGGGAAATCAGTGAGCTTGTTTCCTTGCTTCCTGTATTTGGAAGTTCATCTTGTTTAGCGGCTGGCGCTTGATAGGTCACATCTTGGCCTAGAGACAGTTTGTTGTCTGCAGCTACTAATACTAGATTGGTGTCTCCCTTGTACTCTGGCACTTCATGGACTGCTGCCTCAGCGCCATTGACACCTCCCTTATACTCTGGCAGGTCATTTGAAGCTGCCAAGACAAAGTTAGCACCTCCTCTATATTCCGGAAGTTCGTTTGAGGCTGCTAGAACTGCATTGACACCACCCTTGAACTCTGGAAGTTCATGGACTGCTGCCTCAACAGCGTTGACCCCACCTGTAAATTCAGGCTTTTCAACCGTTGGCGCTGGTTCTTCGCCTACTGTTGATAATGGACCGGTGTACTCTGGCATCTCTGCCACTGGGGCTTCCTCAGCATTGACTCCACCAGTGAATTCGGTTTTTTCTACTGTAGGAGCTGGTTCTTCACCTACTGTTGCCATTGGACCTGTATACTCCGGAACTTCATGAACCGCTGCTTCTTCTGCATTAACACCACCTGTGAACTCTGGAACCTCATGGATAGCAGCTTCACTGCCATTAATACCATCGCTTAGTTTAGAGCCAGCTAAAGAAACTGGTAAATTGTGCATGCTTTCAATTGCACCCTCAGCTAGACCTGTAATCCTTTGACCCATATCCCCTGGGTCTATTGTGAATAGGAGAGTTTTTGTATCGTACTGGGTCATAAAGGTTGCTGTCTTGCCATTTGCCAATTGAAGGGTCGGAGCCTTGTTGACCAATACTTCCGAATCGAACTCCATGGCTATAATGCCTGGCCATTTTTGGATAGCATATTTTACTTTTGCTTCTTTAGGAGAAACTCTTTCCTTGGTCAAGAAATCCCAGTTGAACTTCTTGAAGGAAAGTGTGTATGGAACACCTCCAGGAGCATGGTGTTCATATAAAAGTCCAAATTCATCTGGTCCGATTTGTTGAAGTGAGTTATAAGCATACTCACCTTCTTGAATCAAATGGTGGTGCAACCAAGTTAACTGACCATCTTCTTCTACACGAGCCACTCGAATATAACCATTTTTACGACCAGGACCATTTGCATTTGCTAATAGAATATACTCTTTGCCATTTTGAACCGTGTGAGTCGCAGCCATTTGAACATAAACGTCTGGCACATCGTAGCGTTCAACGTTATTGTCCCAAGTTAGACCACCATCATGACTGGTTGCAACCTGTAGATCTTCTGTCAACCCACGCATAAAGAGTTTGAGGTCCCCATTGTTTAACTGAACAACTGAAGCTTCTGTATTTTGAGCATAATAATTACTCATGGTACTTGAATCGACTACTGTACCATCATAAAGTGTACGATTGTCGTTGACACCACCACCCATATGCCAAGTCTTACCATGGTCGTCTGAGTAGATGATTCGAGATGATTGAGAACCATTGAGGTGGTTAGCCCGGTTGGTCGTATAGACAGGAACGACGATTCGACCTTTATGTGGTCCAGTACGAAGGGTAATCCCCACTCCAGGACCTACTCCTAGGAATTTCATCCAATCGGCTTTGACCATAGGAGTAATATCTTGAGGCGCTGACCAGGTCTTCCCGTCGTCATCGCTGTAAGACATCCATAGGTAGCTATCCTTCGCAATTCTAAATGGAGAAGTTTTGTTTGTTGTGAAGTAGATATTGCCCAGTAGCTGGTCACCCTTGTATAGATCACCCTTGTCGCTATAGGCCGGTTTAACAGGTTCTACAACAACACGGTAGTCTGTTGCTTTACCATCTGGAGTGTAAACTGTACCATTTTCTCGAATAGTATAAGCTTCCTGTTCACCTTCTCGATAGAGGAGTTGATAGGTTTTACCATTGATTTCTTTGTAGGCTTCTTCTTTTTGCGAAGACATTCCAAAGATTCCTTTTCCTTCTGGGAACATGTCATAAATGGCAAAAATGCGTTTGGTTTCAGGATCTTGAGTCAGGGTCATATCGATATTCACTGGTGAACCGATTGATGGATCAGAAGCCTTTGGATTGTCACGTAGGTTGGTAATAGTTACTCGATCTCCCCAAGTTTTACCATTATCTTCACTGCGTCTGATGACCATGCCGATATCACCCCAGTCACTCGAATGGAGACGACGTTCATCTGCACCTGCAATCAGCGTTCCTTTATCTGTCTTGAGAAGAGCTGGGATACGATAACTCTTGATACCATCTTTATTTGGTTGGTTGTTCATTCCACCTTCAAAGACGTCTTCTTTCTCTGAGATTTTCGCTCCCTCAGGAAGTTTCTTTTCTAAATCACCTCTTTCAAATAGTTGACTTCTTGTCTGAACTTCATCTGGGCTTAAAGCACGATCATAAACAGTTAGGTTTCGCACTTGTAGGTTTGATGCCCAAACTGTTTTATTGGCCCGTTTGGTTGCTCCAAGTTGAACTTGATTAACATCTGGCATATCTTTGATAAAGTTACCAGATTTGAGGCTTGTTCGAGATAAGACACCGTTCACATAGAGACGAACTCGACCATGAGGTAACTCCGCTGTTGGTTGTTCGACAGTAAAGGTCATGGAATTCCATTGTCCAGGACGAACTTTCAAAGGAGCATCTGTATACTTATCATAGAACTGCTCCCCGTTAGCGCCACGCCCTTCAATAAGAGCTGTATTATCAAGGACCGACATAGTAAAGTACTCATTTTCCTTGGTGTCACTGGATACAGAGAAGAGATTGTAAAAGCGTGGAGCTGATGCATCTGGTTTGAACTCCATGTGAATTGTAGCATTTTTTAGTTGCTTTAGTTTGTCTAGTTCACTTGATAAATCAACTCTCTGACCATTTGCTGCATTGGTTTCAACATCTTCTTTTTCAAGGACAGGATTAGCATTTTTTAAATCTCTTGAGTAATAGTCACGAGGAATAGCACCCTGATCCTCTGATTCCTCTTCCTTATTTGCTTCTTCTGCAGGGGTTTCGGTAGAGGATGGGGTTTCTGATTCTGCACTCTCATTTTTTTTCAAATGGTCTTGGTCCACCTCAACGCCGTTGTCTTGAGCTGCTGCCAATTTACCAGCCAAATCCTTATCCAAATGAGCAAGATCTCCCGAGGACGCTTCTTTTGGCAATTCTGATAAACCTTGACCAGGTTCGACAGTTTCTGTATTGGCCCCTGCTGCATTGGCTTGCTCTTGAGCTAAGACTGGATTTGCTCCAAATACCACTGTACCAATCACTACAGATGCCGCCCCAACTGCAAATTTTCGAATTCCGTATCGCTGTTTCCGATTTAAATATTTGTAATTCATGTTTGTCCTTTCATTTTTCATAAAATAAAGCGCTTTCTTTTTTCTTTAAAAATTTTTATTGTCTCTTCAAGAGACAAGTTTTACAAGAAAATATCCAACTTAATGAGAGCTTCCAATCCTCTCCCATTTTCTGCTGAGGAATTCTTTAAGCACCCAGCAGCCTTTTTCCTCCTTTCACAAGTGACTTTTCCTTTATTATACAATAAAGTCTTATATTTACATCTGTGTTCCTACAGAATAGATTTTACTTTTAAGAATATTTTAATATTTTAAATTTTCTAAAAGTACTTTCAAGTTTTGGACATGAAAAAGAGAGCTCCTGGGCTCTCATTCATCACTTCACATATTTAAAAGGAATTTCACTACCACAGAGCCAGTTGTAGACTTGGTCATTGACAAAAACATTCATGGCTTCGTGAGCATACTCTGGCATGATGCGATAGGCCTTGTCGCAAGTTAGGCGGTTGTAAATCGCAAACTGGGTAATAGGATAGCAAACATCGTCATCCAAGCCCGTAATCATCTTGACCTCACCTTGAATACGATGGGCAAGATTTTTCACATCGATATAGGCAAGGGTCGCCATGATTTCCTCCTCTGTTTCATGGAAGGGATCGTGGAACTTGAAATAACGGAAGAGTTCATCATAGGCTTCACTGGTATTGCCAATCTCAAGCACTCGTCTAAAGTCTGACAAGAAAGGATAGATGGCCACTGTTTTCTGAATCCGAGGATTGAGAGCTGCTGCAACCAAAGCTAAAGCCCCTCCTTGTGAGGCACCATAACTAGAAAGTCGCTTCTCATCCACCTGTGGCAGACTAGCAACAATTTCGATCAACTGGTAAATATCCAGATAGACATCCTTATAAAAGAGATGTTCCCGACCTTCCACAGCACCACGGATGATATGCCCCTTCACCGTATTTCCTAGTGGAGAGCGCAAGCCGTCTTGCGAATAGCCCGACTGGCCCCGCACATCCATGGAAACAACACCGTAACCAGCCACAGTATAGGCCAGCATGTCGGCCCAGTCCCAGCCACGTCCCATATAACCATGAAAGTGGAAGATTAGCGGAACTTTCTCCTCAGTCTTTGGCAGGACGACGCGTGCATAGACCTTGCCTTCATTGCTTCCTTCAAAGGTCAGTTCATAACACTTGACTTGAGGAATGTTAAAATCCCTTTCCTCCAACTGGTAGGCTGGAAGTGTGGATACTTTTTTGACTTCCTCATCCCAGAAAGCATCAAAATCTTCTGGAACTTCATCCCGTCCTAGATAGGTCTTGATTTCTTCTAACAAAGCTGGATTTTTCATAGCATGCTCCTTTAGTTTTGTAATCGCTATCATAACTCTAGCATATCTAGGAAGGCAATGCAAGAAAGAATGCTAAATAGAAAGTGATTTTAGATTCTCTTTCCTCAAACCTATCGTCTGAAAGTAGTTTTAAAAATAAAAAGAGCGTTTCCGCTCTCTGTGTATCAATAGGTGCTAGCTCCTTTCTCTAGTTTGACGGTTTGGAATTTCTTTTGGTAGGTTACTTTAATCGTCATGTGAGAGTCCTCGTTTCTTTTTGATGACTCTAGTATAAGACCCAAACCTAAAAGCTAGCTTATAGATTTCTTAGAAAAGGCTTAATCTAGATGTTCTTGCTTTTCCAGATGGAGAGCAATCATGCGCCATTCTGGATCCTCTTGCCAACCTTCTATCGAACTAATGTAGCTGGCAACCTTTCTGGCTTCTTCTAAAATCGGAAAATCTTCGATAATATCCGCCACTTGAAACTCTGGAAGTCCTGACTGTCTGGTTCCAAAAATCTCACCAGAACCACGCATTTTTAAATCTTCCTCCGCAAGGACAAATCCATTGGTAGTTTCTGTCATGATACGCATGCGGTCCTTCCCAGACTCCGTCTTGGGATTAGCTACAAGAACAGCGTAGGACTGTTTGTCTCCCCGACCGACACGACCTCTGAGCTGGTGAAGCTGACTGAGACCGAACCGGTCTGCATCCATGATAATCATAACTGTCGCATTGGGAACATTGACCCCAACCTCAATAACCGTTGTCGAAACCAGAATATCCGTTTTTCTCTCTTTGAATTCCTGCATAATCTGGTCTTTTTCGTCACTCTTCATCTTACCATGTAGAAGAGCTACTTCAGCCTTACCTGCAAAATGAGCCGTCAACTCCTCAGATAAGGCAATGGCATTTTTCAGATCCAGAGCTTCAGATTCTTCAATCAGGGGAGAGATAACATAGGCTTGCGAACCTTTTTGAATTTCTCCCTCTAACCAAGTCAAGACTTGAGCCAGTTGCTCATGCTTAATCCAGCGCGTCACAATAGGCTTCCGCCCTGCTGGCATTTGGTCAATAATGGAAACATCCATATCTCCAAAGGCTGTGATAGCCAGCGTCCGTGGAATGGGCGTCGCCGTCATCATGAGAACGTCAGGATTGTCCCCTTTTTCCCGTAAAATACGCCTTTGGCCCACACCAAAACGATGCTGCTCATCGATGATAATCAAACCAAGACGAGCATAATCAACCCCATCCTGTATCAGAGCGTGTGTTCCGATAATCAAATCAGCCTCACCCTTGGCAATGGTCTCTAAAACTTCTCTTTTTTCTACAGCTTTTAAGGAACCTGTCAAGAGAGCCAGTTTCAAGTCTGGAAAAAGGTTCTGTAAACTCTCAAAGTGTTGCTCCGCAAGGATTTCTGTCGGTACCATGAGAGCTGCCTGATAGCCAGCCGTCACTGCAGCAAACATAGCCAAGCCAGCAACCACCGTCTTTCCGCTCCCCACATCTCCTTGCAGGAGACGATTCATGTGATGGTCGGACTTCATGTCGGTCAAAATCTCCTGCAGACTCTTTTCCTGAGCTTGGGTCAGGGCGAAAGGCAGATTTTCTTTAACGGCTGTCACTTTTTCCTGGGACCAATTCAGAACCAGACCGCTTCCCTGAACTCTATTTTCAGACTTGAGCGTCTGCAATTGCATTTGGAAGTAAAAGAGTTCCTCAAACTTGATCCGGCGAATGGCCTGCTTGTATTCTGCCAAATCCTTAGGAAAATGCATAGCGCGAACAGCCTGGCAACGGGACATGAGTTTGTATTTATCCAGTAAAGACTGGGGAAGATTTTCCTCTATCAAGAGGTCCAATCCCTGATCAAAAGCTGTCTTAATGACCTTAACCAGACTGGCCTGACTGATTCCCTGAGCCAGACGATAAACAGGTTGGAGGTCATCTTCCACCTGAGCCAGAACCTTCATCCCAGTCAGACTGGCCTTGGCACGGTCCCATTTCCCAAAGACAGCAAGAGTTGCACCCAACTCTATCTTATCAGCCAGATAGGGCTGGTTAAAAAAATTCACCGCAAAAACGACCTCTCCCTGCTTGAGGCTAAAACGCAGGCGATTGCGCTTGAAACCATAATACTGGACACTAGCAGGAGTCACTACCTGACCAGACAGAACAGCCTTTTCGCCATCTTCCAACTCTAGCACCTGCTTGGTCTTGAAATCTTCATAACGGAAAGGAAAGTAGAGCAAGAGGTCTTGCAAGTTTTCAATTCCTAGTTTGGCGTATTTCTCTGCTGACTTTGGTCCCACACCAGGCAAGACATGCAAGGGTTGGTGTAGATTCATGCTCTACTCCTTTCTTTAGTTTAATGATATTCTCTCGGAATGCGGTCACTGAGGAGACAAACCACCTCATAGTTAATGGTTCCACGGTAGGTCGCTACCTGAGTTGCTGTGATTTCCTTGTCACCGTTTGTGCCGATCAGGGTTACTTTTGTTCCTAGTGGGTAAACCTTAGGCAGCCGAATAGTGATTTGGTCCATAGATACTCGTCCGACGATTGGGCAAGCTTGACCATCTACCAAGACAGTGAAATTCTGCATGTCTCGTGTCCAACCATCCGCATAGCCGATTGGCACCGTCGCGATGACTTGCTCGCTATCCGCTTGATAAGTTGCTCCATATCCCATGCAAGCTCCAGCTGAAACTGTCTTGACATGAACCAGAGCAGATTCCAAGGTCAAGGCTGGTGTCAAATCATAAGGCAAGTTCAGAACCTCTCCACTTGGATTGAGACCATACATGGAATCTCCCATACGGACTGCATTGAAAATAGTCTCTGCATGCCAGAGGGTCGTTGCCGAGTTGCTGGCATGAACCAGCTCTGGGACTTCCTTCATACTTGCCAAAATAGCTTTAAATCGTTCTAACTGGGTATTAAAATAGGCATCTGATTCTTCATCTGCAGTAGCAAAGTGGGTAAAAATCCCCTCAACGCGAGCACCGTGTTGTTGGAGCAAGGCTTGAGCCTGCTCAGCCTCGCTGGCTTCTCGAAAACCAATTCGTCCCATCCCTGAGTCAATCTTGAGGTGAACCGTTAAGCCAGATAAATCTGTCTCCCTAGCTAAGAGAGCTTGAATCCACTCCAGTCCAGCCACTGTCAAGGTGATGTCGTATTCTTTAGCTAGGCCAATAGCTTCTAACTCAGATACACCTAGAATGAGGATTTTCTTGCTGAGTCCAGCCTGACGAAGTTCAATAGCTTCATCAATATTGGAAACACAAAATCCATCAACATCATCCTGAATCGCCATCGCAACGGCAACAGCTCCATGACCATAAGCATTGGCCTTGACCACTGCCCACTTGAGCGTTCTTTCAGGGATATGAGCCCCCATTTGCAGAATATTTTGTCGAATAGCTCCCAGATGAATCAGAGCCTTGGTTGGTCTATGTGGACTAGCTTTCATGATTTTCCTCCAAAATGACACTGGCTGTCACAAACTGATCTGTATGGCTGATTGACAGCCAAATTTTTCCTGAAAATGGTGCCTGACTAAAATAGGGAGCTCCTCGTTCATTGTTCAAAACTTCCAAATCCTGAAAGGTCAGCTTGCCAATTCCTGTCCCCATAGCCTTGGAAAAGGCCTCCTTAGCCGACCAGCGGCCTGCCAAGTATTCGATCTGTCTGCGCCCTTTGAGACTGGTAAAACGCTCCATTTCTTTAGGGGTCAGCACGCGCTTAGCAAAGCCCTCACGTCGTGTAACTGCGTTTTCTATCGAAGCCAATTCTTCGATGTCAATTCCGTGTCCAACTATCATACTCATAAAAGGAGCTGAGATTCCCCCAACTCCATCCTTTTCACTTATTTTGTTAAGGTAGTATAAATTTCTTCTACCAAGGCTACTGTATTTTCCCAACCTAGACAAGGGTCAGTTATGGAGTAACCAAAGACCTCTGGTTGATTTTGGCGACCGTCTGCTAGGTAAGATTCGATCATAAAGCCTCGAACCGTCTTTTTAATCTTTTCATTCCAGTCACGATTCAGCAAGGCTTGACGAACAATGCGAATTTGTTCCATATACTGCTTGCCTGAATTGTCATGATTGGTATCGATGATAATGAAAGGATTTTCAAGTCCCATAGTCTCATAGCGATTGATGGCATTTAAGAGGGTTTCATAGTAGAAATTGGGTTCATTTTTACCATATTCGTTCATGGCACCACGAAGGATAACGTGGGCCAAAGGATTTCCTGAAGTTTCCACTTCTTGGCCATGGTAAAGGAAGGTTTGCTTGTTTTGAGCCGCATAGATGGCATTAAACATGACCCCAAGATTTCCAGATGTTGGATTTTTCATCCCAACCGGAGCATCAATCCCAGAGGCTACAAAGCGGTGTTCCTGGTCTTCCACTGAACGAGCCCCTACAGCATGGTAGCTGACCAGATCATCAACCAAAACGAGATTTGACGGATAAAGCATCTCATCAGCTGTCGTCAAGCCCGTCTCCGTAATCACACGGTAGTGTAGCTGACGAACAGCCTGCAAACCATTGATGAGACTAGGCGCTTCGCTGGTATTTGGTTGATGAATCATTCCCTTATAGCCATCTCCATTGGTACGAGGTTTAGCCGTATAGACACGCATCACGATAAAGATTTTATCCGCAACTTTTTTCTGCAAGTCTGCTAAGCGACGAGCGTATTCGAGAACTGCTTCTTCATTGTCAGAAGAGCAAGGCCCCATCACCAAAAGGATGCGGTCGTCCTCACCCGAGATGATAGCTGCTAACTCTCTATCGCGGGCTTCTTTCTTTCGCAAGGCTTCAGGTGACAACTGGGTCGCAGCCTTGATTGCTTCAATATCAATTTCTTGACCTTTTTCGATAAATGCCATCTTACTCTCCTAGCGTTTGGTAAATTTCGCGAACAAGTGCTTCTGTGTTGTCCCATCCGAGACACGGATCTGTAATGGACTTCCCAAAAACTTCTGGCTCATTTTGACGTCCATCTTCTAGATAGGACTCAATCATAAAACCACGAACATATTTTTTGATTTTCTCATTCCAGTCACGGTTAATCAAGGTCTGACGAACGATACGGATTTGATCCATATATTGCTTGCCTGAATTGTCATGATTGGTATCGATGATAATAAAGGGATTTTCCAAGCCCATCTTTTCATACTGATCAATGGTATCCATCAAATTGTCATAGTAGTAGTTGGGAATATTTTTCCCGTATTCGTTCAAGGCACCGCGAAGAATGGCGTGGGACAATGGATTTCCCGTTGTTTCCACCTCTTTACCGAGGAAAAGGAAACTCTGTTTATTTTGCGCTGCGTA
>NZ_AJRC02000024.1:0-14240 GCF_000298695.2 Streptococcus sp. GMD3S
TCCTTTTGACAACATCTGTTGGTCAACCGATTATTCTTTATATCGCTGCCATGGGGAATATTGATAACTCACTTGTTGAAGCAGCGCGTGTAGACGGTGCGACTGAATTCCAAGTCTTCTGGAAGATCAAATGGCCTAGCCTTCTTCCAACAACTCTTTACATCGCGATCATCACAACCATCAACTCATTCCAATGTTTCGCCTTGATTCAGCTCTTGACTTCTGGTGGTCCAAACTACTCAACAAGTACCTTGATGTACTACCTTTACGAAAAAGCCTTCCAATTGACAGAATACGGCTATGCCAATACCATCGGTGTCTTCTTGGCAGTGATGATTGCCATTGTCAGCTTTGCTCAATTCAAGATCCTCGGAAACGACGTAGAATACTAAAGAAAGGAGACAGTTATGCAACCTACACAAAAGAAACCTTTAACAGCTTTCACTGTTATTTCAACGATTATCTTGCTCTTGTTGACCGTACTGTTCATCTTTCCATTCTACTGGATCTTGACAGGGGCCTTCAAATCACAACCTGATACCATTATGATTCCACCACAGTGGTTCCCTAAAATGCCAACCATGGAGAACTTCCAACAACTCATGGTGCAAAACCCTGCTATGCAGTGGATGTGGAACTCTGTATTTATCTCATTGGTAACCATGTTCCTAGTCTGCGCAACCTCTTCTCTAGCAGGTTATGTCTTGGCTAAGAAACGTTTCTATGGTCAGCGCATTCTCTTTGCAGTCTTTATCGCTGCCATGGCGCTTCCAAAACAAGTTGTCCTTGTACCATTGGTACGTATCGTCAACTTCATGGGAATTCACGATACTCTTTGGGCAGTTATCTTGCCTTTGATTGGATGGCCATTTGGGGTCTTCCTCATGAAACAGTTCAGCGAAAACATCCCAACAGAATTGCTTGAATCAGCTAAAATCGACGGTTGTGGTGAGATTCGTACCTTCTGGAGCGTAGCCTTCCCTATTGTGAAACCAGGATTTGCAGCTCTTGCGATTTTTACCTTCATCAATACTTGGAACGACTACTTTATGCAGTTGGTTATGTTGACTTCACGTCAAAACTTGACCATCTCACTCGGGGTTGCGACCATGCAGGCCGAAATGGCAACCAACTATGGTTTGATCATGGCAGGTGCAGCTCTTGCAGCAGTGCCAATCGTAACAGTCTTCCTTGTCTTCCAAAAATCCTTCACTCAAGGGATCACTATGGGAGCGGTCAAAGGTTAAGAAAAGTAAATTAGTGTATCAAGATTGCAGAAGTGGTCTTGACATGCCATGGAAATATAGAGTTATAAGTGTCTACAAAATGGAGAGTATGCAGTTACTTCGTGAAGTTTTGTCAGACACTTATAAACTTAAGAATGAACTCTTTTCATGATGCTAGATAGAGTAGGTTCGTTTTAGGGTAACTATTTCCCGCTTTAGTGGTATCTAAGATAAGCAATTAACGCTTATCTTAGACGGAATTTTTGAGACTGACGATGAAGGAGTGAAAGGCTCAAAAATTAGGAATGAAATTCCGAAGGAATTTGCTTCCGTCCGCACTGTTACAGGGAAATAGAGGAAGGATAATTCGGAACTGAAAACTAGTAACTATCAGAAACGAAGGAAACAGTATGATTTTTGACGATTTGAAAAACATCACCTTTTACAAAGGGCTTCATCCCAATCTAGATAAGGCTATCGACTATCTCTACCAGCACCGTAAGGATTCTTTCGAACTCGGTAAGTATGAGATTGACGGGGACAAGGTCTTTCTAGTTGTTCAGGAAAATGTCCTCAATCAAGCTGAAAATGATCAGTTTGAGCACCATAAACACTATGCAGACTTGCATTTACTGGTAGAAGGACATGAATATTCGAGCTACGGTTCACGTATCAAAGACGAGGCAGTAGCATTCGACGAAGTGAGCGACATTGGTTTTGTCCATTGTCATGAACGCTACCCAATCTTGTTGGGCTATCACAATTTTGCGATTTTCTTCCCCGGAGAACCACACCAGCCAAATGGCTACGCAGGGATGGAAGAAAAGGTTCGCAAGTATCTCTTTAAAATTTTGATTGATTAAAAGAATCAGGAGGAGCAAACATGGCACAAAAAGGAGTAAGCCTTATCAAGGCAGCATTTGATACAGATAATTTTCTCATGCGTTTCAGTGAGAAGGTCTTGGATATTGTGGCAGTCAATCTTCTTTTTGTCGTCTCTTGTTTGCCCATCGTGACGATTGGAGTGGCGAAAATCAGCCTCTATGAGACTATGTTCGAGATTAAGAGAAGCAGACGGGTACCAGTCTTTAGAACTTATATAAGGGCCTTCAAGCAAAATCTGAAACTGGGGCTTCAGTTGGGTCTGTTAGAGTTGGGCATTGTGTCATTAAGCCTTCTAGACCTCTATCTCTTCTGGGGACAGACTGCTTTGCCTTTCCAGATTGTGAAAGCAATTTGTTTGGGGATTCTCATCTTCCTCACTCTCGTGATGCTGGCTAGCTATCCCATCGCTGCGCGCTATGATTTATCTTGGAAAGAAGTGCTGCAAAAAGGGCTTATCTTGGCAAGTTTTAACTTTCCTTGGTTCTTCCTCATGTTAGCCATTCTCTTTCTCATAGTGATGGTTCTTTATCTATCCGCCTTCACTCTCCTTTTGGGTGGGTCAGCTTTTATCCTCTTTGGTTTTGGTTTGCTGGTCTTTCTCCAAGCAGGATTGATGGAGAAAATTTTCGCCAAATACCAGTAGGATGAGGTATTTCTGAAACTACTTTCAATCGTTACAGTTTCTAAAATACAAGTAGAAACTAAAATCTAAGTGTATACAAGATATTGAAAGCGATTTTCACAAGGTGTATACTAAACTTGTAAAAAATAGAACTGCTCTCAGCAGAAAAAAAGAAATCTTAGGAGAAAATCTATGTCAGATTTGAAAAAATACGAAGGTGTCATTCCAGCCTTCTACGCATGTTATGATGATCAAGGAGAAGTCAGTCCAGAGCGTACGCGTGCTTTGGTTCAATACTTCATTGATAAGGGAGTTCAAGGTCTCTATGTCAACGGTTCTTCTGGTGAATGTATCTACCAAAGTGTGGCAGACCGCAAATTGATTTTGGAAGAAGTCATGGCAGTTGCCAAAGGGAAATTGACCATTATCGCTCACGTAGCTTGCAACAATACCAAAGATAGTATGGAGCTTGCTCGCCACGCGGAAAGCTTGGGTGTAGATGCCATTGCAACGATTCCACCGATTTACTTCCGCTTGCCAGAATACTCAGTTGCCAAATACTGGAATGATATCAGTGCTGCAGCTCCAAACACAGACTACGTGATTTACAATATTCCTCAATTGGCAGGTGTTGCTTTGACTCCAAGTCTCTACACTGAAATGTTGAAGAATCCTCGTGTTATCGGTGTTAAGAACTCTTCTATGCCAGTTCAAGATATCCAAACCTTTGTCAGCCTTGGTGGAGAAGACCACATCGTCTTTAATGGTCCAGATGAACAATTCCTAGGTGGTCGCCTCATGGGTGCCAAAGCTGGTATTGGTGGTACTTATGGTGCTATGCCAGAACTCTTCTTGAAACTTAATGAGTTGATTGCAGAGAAAGATTTGGAAACAGCGCGTGAATTGCAATACGCTATCAACGCAATCATTGGCAAGCTCACTTCTGCTCATGGAAATATGTACGGTGTGATCAAAGAAGTCTTGAAAATCAATGAAGGCTTGAACATTGGTTCTGTCCGTTCACCATTGACGCCAGTGACTGAAGAAGATCGACCAGTTGTAGAAGCAGCTGCAGCCTTGATTCGTGAAACCAAGGAGCGCTTCCTCTAATCCATAAGGAGGTATTTATGACACACTACGTTGCAATTGATATCGGTGGAACCAACATCAAATATGGTTTGATTGACCAAGAAGGCCAACTTGTTGAATCGCATGAAATGCCAACCGAGGCGCATAAGGGTGGACCTCATATCTTACAAAAGACAAAAGATATCGTAGCCAGCTATATAGAAAAAGGCCCAGTAGCAGGTGTTGCCATTTCTTCTGCAGGAATGGTGGATCCTGATAAGGGTGAGATTTTCTATGCTGGTCCTCAGATTCCCAACTATGCAGGAACCCAGTTCAAGAAGGAAATCGAGACGAGTTTTGCTATTCTTTGTGAGATTGAAAATGATGTCAACTGTGCAGGTCTTGCTGAGGCAGTATCTGGTTCAGGTAAGGGAGCGAGTGTCACACTTTGCTTGACCATTGGAACAGGTATCGGTGGTTGCTTGATTATGGATGGGAAAGTCTTCCATGGATTTAGCAATTCGGCCTGCGAAGTCGGTTACATGCACATGCAGGATGGAGCTTTTCAGGATCTTGCTTCTACGACAGCCTTGGTTGAGTATGTAGCAACAGCTCATGGAGATTCAGTTGATCAGTGGAATGGGCGACGCATTTTCAAGGAAGCTACCGAAGGAAACAAGATCTGTATGGCTGGCATTGACCGCATGGTAGACTATTTAGGAAAAGGTCTGGCAAATATTTGCTACGTTGCCAATCCAGAAGTGGTCATTCTCGGTGGCGGTATCATGGGGCAAGAAGCTATCCTCAAACCGAAGATTCGCGCAGCCTTGAAGGCCGCCTTGGTACCAAGCCTAGCTGAAAAAACACGATTAGAATTTGCCCATCACCAAAATACAGCAGGGATGTTGGGTGCCTATTATCATTTTATACTCAATGAAAATCAAAGAGCAAAGTAGGAAGCTAGCCGTAGGCAGTACTTGAGTACGGCAAGGTGAAGCTGACGTGGTTTGAATTTGATTTTCGAAGAGTATCAAGACAAAACAATCCTAGTTTGGAGCTATAGAATTAAGAAAAACACTGAATCACTACTTGAGTGAAAACTGTTTTGCTTAATTCTTTTTTTATTGAAAAATTTGAGCCAAAGGAGGTAATCGTGAGAAACTAGGAGAAAATAACTACCTTGCATAAGAAGTTAAGGCGAGAGCAATTCTATCATCCATTTAATTGATATTTAGCTTGACTAAATGGGAAAATGTGGAAAAATGATATAATGAGATGGATGAGAATTGACAAATTAGAATTTGTAGAGGTGATAAAACTGTAATGGCAACCTATTCACCTGAAGTCGAAATCATATAAAATTACGAGGAGATTGTAAGATGAGTAATTATATAAAATTAAATGAAGATAGATGGAATAATGTAAAAAATGACTATACTGAGCCATTGACACAGGAAGAATTAGAAGAAATTAGAAAGCATCCAATCTCTGTTGCCTTAACTGTTGGGGAAAAAGTCCCCACAGAATGGTTTGAAAAAGCCAAGGGAAAAAAGATATTAGGTTTAGCTTGTGGTGGTGGACAGCAGGGTCCCGTTTTTGCTGTGAAAGGTTATGATGTCACCATCATGGATTTTTCTAAATCACAATTAGAAAGAGATGAGATGGTTGCAAAAAGAGAAGGCCTAAAAATCAATACGGTTCAAAGCGATATGACAAAAGCATTTCCATTTGAAGATGAAACTTTTGATATTATTTTTAATCCGGTTTCAAATGTATATATAGAAGATTTAGATAACATGTATAAAGAAGCCTCTCGCGTATTGAAAAAGGGCGGTTTGTTAATGGTTGGATTTATGAATCCCTGGATCTACATGTATGATGCTGACACTGTATGGGATAAACCCGATGAGGAATTACTGTTAAAGTTTTCACTACCTTTTAATTCAAGAGAGCTTGAAGAGGAAGGCAAAATCACCATCAATCCAGAATATGGATATGAATTTAGCCATACCTTAGAAACACAGATTAGAGGACAACTAAAAAACGGTCTCGCTATGATCGATTTTTATGAATCATGTGATAAAAGACATCGATTATCACCTTATGGAAATGATTATATCGCTACACTTTGCATTAAACTATAAACTTATAGAACATACTTCAGGAGAATAGCTCATTTTATTTTCCTGAAGGGTTAAAATCTAAATCTCACTTTGTCGAAGCAAAATAATTAAATAAAATTAGAGAGAGGAAGTAAAAGCAGCAAATAGTTGAAACTTCCTTTTTTTGATGTCAAACATTCAAAAATGGAAAGGAGATTTAAGGAAGAACTGAAAATACAGATAAACAAGGCATTAGAACAAAGAGAAAGATTGGAAAGACTACCTATGAGTCTACTATCATTTCAAGACAAAACAATCCTAGTTTGGTTGAACCAAACTAGGATTTTCTAACGCGTTTTTGTCTACGATAGCCGTTGAGCTTTTTATTTTCCCAATAGCTGTTAAAGATTTTTTCCTTGCTCTCGCGATTGATTTCCAAAAAGTAGGCATAAATCAAATCTATTAAAATGAGCATAGGGAGTTGAGCGGAAATACGCTGGATGTAAGAAGATTGACTGTGGCTTGCCACAAGGACTGTTTCGGTATAGGCCTGACTGTTTTTGTTTGGAGCACTGGTAAAGAGAATGGTCTTGGCCCCCATTTCCTTGGCATCCAACAAACTATCGAGGACGGATTGGGTAGTGCCTGATAGGGAAAAGCCAAGTACCAGACAGTTTTCATCCATGATACTAGTCGTCCAAGCAAAGCCATCCTGATCGGTCAAAGCTTCACAGACAACACCTAGTCGCATAAAGCGCAGTTTCATCTCACGGGCAATCAGACCAGAACTTCCCGTCCCAAAGAAGTAAACTCGTTCTGCGTCATCGATTAATTGGGCGACGCGTTCCAGTTGTTCTTCGTCAATCAAATCCTGAGTTTGTTCTCGCATGATACTGTAGCTTCGCAAAACACGTTTGGTCAAAGGACTGTGTTTGTGCGAATGAGTGTCCGGTTTACTAGACTGGTGCTGGTATTGAAAGACGAACTCTCGGTAGCCTGTAAAACCACACTTTTTGGCAAAGCGGGTCAAGGCTGCTTGGGAGATATGTAATTTCTGGGTGACTTGCTGAGAAGAAAGATCATCTTGGATCGTTTCAGTTTGCAAAAAATAGCGAGCGATTTCTTGCTCGAGCTCGGTTAATTCTTCAAAATGGAGGTCGATTATGGTTGCGATATCTGGCTTGTTCATGAGGCTCCTTTTTATGAGTCAAAGTCTTAAAAGTTAACGCTTTCCTAACTATTACTATCATTATATCATAGAAAATAGGATAACCAAATAAAAAGGCATTTTCAGTTAAAAGTCAAAAAATGCTTCGACTTTTCCAAGAGTTTCTCCGTAAAATATGGTACAATGAAATGTACTGAGCTTTACCTGTTTGCTCTATTATTTTAGGGGAAATAAGGGTAAAAATCAGAAATTTTTCTAGAAAAGAGTCTTAGCTGTATGAGAAAATTTAATAGCCATTCGATTCCGATTCGGCTTAATTTACTATTTGCGATTGTCATCTTGCTCTTTATGGCCATTATTGGTCGATTGTTATACATGCAGGTGCTCAATAAGGATTTTTATGAAACAAAATTGGCCTCAGCCAGCCAAACAAGGGTAACAACCAGTTCAGCTCGTGGACAGATCTATGATGCAGCAGGGAAACCCTTGGTAGAAAACACTGTCAAGCAGGTTGTTTCTTTCACACGAAACAATAAAATGACGGCAGCTGAATTGAAGGAGACAGCCAAGAAACTCCTTACATATGTAAATGTAACCTCCCCTGATCTGACTGATCGACAGATTGCAGACTATTACTTAGCGGACCAGGATATTTACAAAAAAACAGTCGAATCCTTGCCAAGCGATAAACGCCTGGATTCAGATGGGAATCGTTTATCAGAAGCGACACTTTACAATAATGCGGTTGAAAGCATTGACGTGAGTCAACTTAATTATACAGATGACCAGAAAAAGGAAATCTATCTCTTTAGTCAGCTCAATGCCGTTGAAAATTTTGCGACAGGAACCATTTCTACGGATGCCTTAGATGATACCCAAGTTGCTCTCGTTGCATCAGCGTCCAAGGAATTACCAGGTATCAGTATTTCAACCTCATGGGATCGTAAAGTACTGGATACATCTTTATCGACAATCGTCGGTAGCGTTTCAAATGAAAAGTCAGGACTTCCAGCAGAGGAAGTTGATGCCTATCTCAAAAAAGGCTATTCTCTCAATGACCGAGTGGGAACTTCCTATCTTGAAAAGCAATATGAAGATGTTCTTCAAGGGAAACGCTCCGTCAAAGAAATCCACCTCGACAAACACGGAAATATGGAAAGTGTGGAAAATGTCGAAGAAGGAAGCAAAGGAAACAACATCAAGTTAACGGTTGACCTAGCTTTCCAGAATGGTGTGGACGACCTACTCAAGAGCTACTTCAACTCAGAGTTGGGTAACGGTGGAGCAAAGTACTCTGAAGGAGTCTACGCTGTAGCTCTCAATCCTAAAACCGGTGCAGTTCTGGCCATGTCTGGTGTCAAGCATGATGTCGAATCCGGTAAATTAAGTTCAGATTCGCTTGGAACGATAACCAATGTCTTTGTGCCAGGATCTGTTGTTAAGGCGGCGACCATCAGCTCTGGTTGGGAAAATGGAGTCTTGTCAGGTAATCAAACCTTGACAGACCAGCCGATTGTTTTCCAAGGTTCGGCCCCTATCAATTCATGGTATACCTTGTCCTATGGCTCTTTCCCTATCACAGCAGTTGAGGCTTTGGAATACTCTTCTAATACCTACATGGTTCAAACTGCGCTAGGAATCATGGGACAAACCTACACACCAAATATGACAGTCGCAACGGGACAGTTAGAGACTGCAATGGGCAAATTGCGATCAACCTTCGGGGAATATGGACTCGGAGCTTCAACAGGAATTGACCTCCCAGATGAGTCAACTGGTTTTATACCAAAAGAGTATAATTTTGCTAATTACATTACCAATGCCTTTGGTCAGTTTGATAACTACACCCCAATGCAATTGGCCCAGTACGTTGGAACTATTGCCAACAACGGTGTTCGGATTGCCCCCCACATTGTTGAGGGGATTTATGGAAACAACGAACAAGGTGGCTTAGGGAACTTAATCCAATCTGTTGAAACCAAGGAAATGAATAAAATTAATATTTCTGAGTCTGATGTTTCCATCCTCCAACAAGGATTTTATCAAGTGTCACATGGTGGTAGTGCTTTGACAACCGGTCGTGCCTTTTCAAATGGCGCAGCGGTATCCATTAGTGGAAAAACTGGTACTGCCGAGAGTTATGTTGCGGGAGGTCAAGAAGCTAACAATACTAATGCTGTGGCCTATGCACCATCAGATAATCCTCAAATCGCTGTAGCTGTTGTCTTTCCTCATAACACCAACCTTACAAATGGTGTCGGACCTTCCATTGCGCGCGATATTATCAACCTCTATAACCAACATCATCCAATGAATTAGAAAGGAACATATGCTTTATCCAACACCTATTGCCAAGCTAATTGACAGTTATTCGAAGTTACCGGGTATCGGGATTAAGACGGCTACCCGTCTGGCCTTCTATACTATTGGAATGTCTGATGACGATGTCAATGAATTTGCTAAAAATCTCCTTTCTGCTAAGAGAGAGCTGACCTACTGTTCCATCTGCGGTCGCCTGACTGATGACGATCCTTGCTCTATCTGTACGGATCCGACTCGAGACCAGACAACCATCTTGGTGCTAGAGGATAGTCGCGATGTGGCTGCTATGGAAAATATCCAAGAATACCACGGACTCTATCATGTCTTGCATGGCCTTATTTCTCCGATGAATGGCATCAGCCCAGACGATATCAACCTCAAGAGTCTCATGACCCGTCTCATGGATAGTGAGGTTTCAGAGGTGATCGTAGCAACCAATGCGACAGCGGATGGAGAAGCGACATCTATGTATCTCTCTCGTCTCCTCAAGCCAGCTGGCATCAAGGTCACTCGCCTAGCACGAGGTCTAGCCGTGGGAGCAGATATCGAGTATGCGGACGAAGTCACACTCTTACGAGCCATTGAAAATCGGACAGAGTTGTAGGAGTCAGTAAAAACGTAGCTCATTTTGACACATAAGACAAGCCCTAGGAATTTTTCTTAGGGCTTGTCTTTTTCTGTTTCTCACGAGAGGTGAACAAGCCTTGCTAATAAAACTACTCGAACTATAAGGCATAAGAAAACGGGTTTCCAAAATGACTAGTGACGTCTTTGTCAAACTCATTCACTGAGCGATAGAGTTTATTCTAAGGAGATGAGCGCATTTGCCCTTAGGGTTTGTTTTGAAATCGCACTATTTTTGTGTTATGATATGGTCAATATACAATGAATAAAGGGAGTTTGAAATATGGGTGGAAAGATAAAATCTAGCACGATAGCAGCAGAGGCAGCTATTAATGAATTGGTCGGGTATGACACGAGCAAGAAGCAAAATCAGTAGGTAGAATTTTCGTATACTTCTGAAATTGCTGGGATGGAAGCTGGACGTCAGGCCTGCAATCAAATGCTTCAGGCGGTCAGTGATTTCAGCTCGGCTGTTTTGACCCAAGCAAATAAGTTTCCAGAAATTGCTCATAAGATTGAAAAACGCGACGTAGAGCAGGCTAAGAGGTGGGAACATTAAAAATGGCAGATAAGAACGAAGAAAAACGCTACAAACTTTGGAGAGAAATTGTCAAGATTGACGATAAAGAAGAAAGTCTTCAGACTCTAAAAAGACAATATGAACAGCAGCTAACTCACTTTCACTCAGAAATCCAGAGCATCCACCATCGTATGGCGACTCTATTGGCTCTCTCACCCAGTTCTCGTCAAATGATAGAGCAAATCGAAAGTGAAAATAGAACCATTCAGCGACAGGTCAACTCCTATGTAGATGAGGAACTGGATGAATTGGGAAAACAAACGAAGAAGGCTCGTCGAACTTTCGATGAAGCCAGAGAAGAACTGATATCGGAAAGGAATCGGCTACCATGGGAGTAAAATACAGCGCACAAGAATCACAAGAATTGATTCAGGCCATGACTAACAACCTCCAAGTCGCAAATGAAGTCACGGACCGCTTATCTAGTGGCTGTGATCACCTGATTTCCTCTTTAGACTCAGGTGAGCTGACAGGAGCAGCCTACACAGCTGGTAAAGGTCTCTTCACAGAGATTATCATCCCCAGCATCAAGAAGTTACAAGCAGCGATAGATGATATCCAACTAGAGTTGACTTCCTACAAAAATGCGGATGCTCAGATCTCAGGATATGGTGATTTGGACCTGGACCAACTCAAGGAACTGAAAAAATTGAGGGAAGAGCAGTTAGCTATCGTAGAAGCTCAGATTCAAGCGAGAGAGAACTGGCTAAATCAAATCAAAGACCTCTTTACACTGAATTGGGGGAAAGCCTTCTCTGAGAAGACCATCCTCTACAATACCAAATCTCAAATCGAGTCAGGTATTCAGGATTTGGAAGACAAGATTGAAAAACTAGAATTCTTTGTCTCACAGGTTTCCCAGTATTTCAGTGATAGCCTAGAAGTCCTTAGCTTAGCGATTCAAGGAGCTACGCAACTAAGTAAAATCATTGTCGATAGTGATGGCAACTACTATGCGGACGGTCTGGACATGCGCTGGGTGCAAAAGATGAAGGATGTGAAGATTGTTTCGCATGCCAAAAGAGATTTTCAAGACTCTGAAACTCGTGCAATCAATAAAGCATCAAGGGATATGATGTTATCAGAAGATGGTGATGCCTACTATCGTGCCGAATTAAAGAAGCGCTTAAAAGGTCACGACAAGTCCGAATGGGATAAAATAATTGACGACTACAATCACACTCTTAAGATTGATGAAACAGGGAATATCATTGACATTCATCCCTTGGAGCAAGGCTATGTCGTTTTAAAAAATGGGAAATATGATGATGACTATACTCATTTGGTTAACAAAAAGCTTGATGAACTAAAAGCCCAAAACTTTGAAGCAAATTCAGTCGAATTTTGGAGTGGAGTAGCTCAAATTTTCTCTGGATTGGGAGTTTACTTTGCGAGTGGAGCCCTAGAAGTCTTGAGTGTAATGGCTGGTCCGCCAACAGCAGGGACAAGTATCGTAGCTGGTACCGCAGCATCTGTAACAGGGGTTCAATATGGGAATGTACTGATAGCTAGTGGAGCAGTAACTAGCTTATCAGCTATCACAAAGACGGTTTTACTAAATGGCGAAATTCAGGTTGATTATTCCAGTAACTATGACAGCTGGAAGGCAAATAAACCGACGAGTAAGTCTTTTGGAAAAAAGATTTCTGGACGAGTTAACGGTAAAAAAGTCGATAATATTCGAGTTGATGCGGAGCCAGATAGTGGGAAAATCCAAGTTCAATCGGGGAGTGGAAAGTCAGGTTATAACCTCGACATAGATATTGAAGCCTCAACTATTTCAAGTAGGCAGGATATTGTAAACTGGGTAAATGAACAATCTGAACTAAATGGACTTGGAAAAGGAGCTAAAGAAGAAGTTATCAAAAATATGTGGAAAGCTTTTAAATACTTGACGCAATAAGGAGTGAACAATGAAATTATATTTAAAAGGTGATTATACAAAAAGAGTACCTTATGGTTATTTAGAACTAGCTGGTAAAATGTGGTTTCCAGAAGATGAGCAAATTTCTTACTCAAATGCTGGGAACAATGATGCATTACAAGAAGATTTTTTCTCAAATTTATCCTTGAGGAAAGGCACTGCCGATAAGAGATGGTCTAGTGTCCCCCTAAAGGAAGGGGTACGAAGACTCTTTTCACATATTAAGGAAAGTATTGAAATTAATTTTGAAGATGCATTTGCTACGGATTATACTGAAAAGGGAGACTATCTCCGTATTTTAACCACCCATCTAGAAGTTTTGACAGTTGATAAACGAGCTATGTACATTATGGCGCTTGAGATTGCAAAGGTTATTGACGGGCAAATTAGCGAGGATGCTAAGAATAGCTGGTTGACAATTGAAGAGTTTAAAAGAAAACATGAGGCTATTCTATCTTTAACTTTTGAAGAAGTAAATGAACTAAGTTTGACTGAAATTCAAACGATGGATGTGGTAGACGACCCTCTTTGGGAGGAAGAAGCCACTCGTCGAAAAGAATATATACTAGCACATGGAGGCGATATCTCAGATTTATGAGACTATATATCAAAAGTGATTTTAAGAAAAAAATAACCTTTACGACAAGAGAGTTGCTCAGGGAAATGTGGTTTAAGGAATGGCATGGTCATCCTATTACATACTCAAACGTTGGTGATGATGAGATGCTACAAGATGATTTCTTTTTTGGAGTTCAATTTGATAAATGGCGATTTAATGATAAACGATGGAATCATATACCATATGACAAGAGTGATCCTTGGAATTCGTTTTCTGATGAAAATATTCAATTGGAATTTGAAAAAACTTTCATTACAGAGTGGAGAGAACGTGGAGATTATCTACGTATCGCAACATCTCATATAGATGTTTTAACTGTAGACAAACGTGCTTTATACATTATGGCAACTGAAGTAGCATCTGCCATTGATGGTCAGATTAGCGAAGACGGCAAGCAAAGTTGGCTAAGTGTAGAAGAATTTAAGAAATATCACAAGGATGTTCTTTCACTGACTTATGATGAAGCTGTTGAAATCAGTTTGGAAGAATTAAAGACAATGGTACCGGTAAGAGATCCTCTATGGGAAGAGGAGGAACGGCTTCGAGAAGAATACATCAAAATCCACGGCGAACGTGTTTATGATGATGAGGAAGATGAGTGAGATTATATCTTAAAGGCAACTACGAAACTAGTATATACCAAAACTGTATGGAATATCCTTGGAAAATGTGGTTCAAAGAACGTAAGGGAGTGAAAGTTGGTTTTTCTTATGCATTTGATGATAATTTTTATTTGAGTTTAACTCTAGATAAATTTTCTTCAAATGATGAGCGTTGGGGAATGGCTGATTTTAGAATAGGAAAAGACTCTTGGGCGACTTTTAAGCGTGAAAATTTAAATTTAAATTTTGAAGATTCTTATGAAAGTGATGGGCGAGAAAAAGGAGACTATCTTCGAATAATCACGACTCATAAGGATATTCTAACGGTTGACAAGCGAGCGCTCTATATCATGGCGATTGAGGTAGCATCTGTCATTGACGGTCAAATCAGCGAAGACGACAAAGAAACTTGGCTGAGTGTTGAAGAATTCAAAACGAAACATAAAGACCTACTGAATATGACCTACGACGAAGCAGTCGATATTAGTTTAGAAGAGA
>NZ_AJRC02000023.1:0-14964 GCF_000298695.2 Streptococcus sp. GMD3S
TCAAACTATGGTGGAGATCGTACAATCGGTAACAAACGTGGATGGTTCAACCCAACTACAACTTCTGAAGGTTACGTAACATACATCTATCCAAATTAATGAATGAAACGAAGAGGCTCGATTTGAGTCTCTTTTCTTTTTTAGTCTTAAGTTAGGCTAAAAACTAGCAAAACCACTTGAAAATATCGTTAAAATGTGGTAAAATGAAACTTGTCGTGTAAACGATAATACTCATTCTTGATGAATTGTGAAACTGTTGCCCTCGGGTCGTTTTGCAAGTTGAAGTCGAGGAGAGGAAAAAAACAAAAAGGAGAAATACTCATGGCAGTAATTTCAATGAAACAACTTCTTGAGGCTGGTGTACACTTTGGTCACCAAACTCGTCGCTGGAACCCTAAGATGGCTAAGTACATCTTCACTGAGCGTAACGGAATCCACGTTATCGACTTGCAACAAACTGTAAAATACGCTGACCAAGCATACGACTTTATGCGTGATGCAGCAGCTAACGATGCAGTTGTATTGTTTGTTGGTACTAAAAAACAAGCTGCTGACGCTGTTAAAGAAGAAGCAGAACGTTCAGGTCAATACTACATCAACCACCGTTGGTTGGGTGGAACTCTTACTAACTGGGGAACTATCCAAAAACGTATTGCTCGTTTGAAAGAAATCAAACGTATGGAAGAAGAAGGAATCTTCGACGTTCTTCCTAAGAAAGAAGTTGCACTTCTTAATAAACAACGTGCACGTCTTGAAAAATTCTTGGGTGGTATCGAAGACATGCCTCGTATCCCTGATGTAATGTACGTAGTTGACCCACATAAAGAACAAATCGCTGTTAAAGAAGCTAAAAAATTGGGTATCCCAGTTGTAGCGATGGTTGACACAAATACTGACCCAGACGATATCGATGTAATCATCCCAGCTAACGATGACGCTATCCGCGCTGTTAAATTGATCACAGCTAAATTGGCTGACGCTATCATCGAAGGACGTCAAGGTGAAGACGCAGCAGCAGTTGAAGCAGAATTTGCAGCTTCAGAAGCTCAAGCTGACTCAATCGAAGAAATCGTTGAAGTTGTAGAAGGCGACAACGCTTAATTCATATAAATAGTAATTACCTAGGAGGGCGGGGCCTAGCCCAGCTCTCCTATTTTTAAAAAATATAGGAGAATCAAAATGGCAGAAATTACAGCTAAACTTGTAAAAGAGTTGCGTGAAAAATCTGGTGCCGGTGTTATGGACGCTAAAAAAGCGCTTGTAGAAACAGACGGTGACATCGAAAAAGCGATTGAATTGCTTCGTGAAAAAGGTATGGCGAAGGCAGCTAAGAAAGCTGACCGTGTTGCAGCTGAAGGTTTGACTGGTGTATTTGTTAACGGTAACGTTGCAGCAGTAGTTGAAGTAAATGCCGAAACTGACTTCGTTGCGAAAAACGCTCAATTCGTTGACTTGGTAAACGCAACAGCTAAAGTAATCGCTGAAGGAAAACCAGCTAACAACGAAGAAGCTCTTGCTTTGACAATGCCTTCAGGTGAAACTCTTGAAGCTGCATATGTATCTGCAACAGCTACAATCGGTGAAAAAATCTCATTCCGTCGTTTTGCTTTGCTTGAAAAAACAGATGCACAACACTTCGGAGCATACCAACACAATGGTGGACGTATCGGTGTTATCTCTGTAATCGAAGGTGGAGACGAAGCGCTTGCTAAACAAATCTCAATGCACATTGCTGCGATGAAACCAACAGTTCTTTCTTACAAAGAATTGGATGAGCAATTCGTTAAAGATGAGTTGGCACAATTGAACCACGTAATCGACCAAGATAACGAAAGCCGTGCAATGGTTGGTAAACCAGCTCTTCCACACTTGAAGTATGGATCAAAAGCACAATTGTCTGATGAAGTGATTGCTCAAGCTGAAGCTGATATCAAAGCTGAGTTGGCTGCAGAAGGCAAACCAGAAAAAATCTGGGACAAAATCATCCCAGGTAAAATGGACCGCTTCATGCTTGACAACACCAAAGTTGACCAAGCATACACACTTCTTGCACAAGTATACATCATGGATGACAGCAAGACAGTTGAAGCTTACCTTGAATCAGTAAATGCTTCAGTAGTTGAGTTCGCTCGCTTTGAAGTTGGTGAAGGTATCGAGAAAGCTGCAAACGACTTTGAAGCAGAAGTTGCAGCTACAATGGCAGCAGCCTTGAATAACTAATAGAAAAGGAAGCAAATTGCTTCCTTTTTCTTTTGGTCTAGAGAGTAGATTCTGTATGAGTAAACAAAAAGCCCTTTAATAAGGGCTAAGTGTATTTAGGAGGTTACACTTCAAATTCATAGAGTGCTGTAGACAAATAACGTTCGCCGTTATCTGGTGCTAAAGCAAGGACTTTCTTACCTGTACCTAATTTCTTGGCAACCTCAATTGCCCCGTAAATTGCTGCAGCTGAAGAAATCCCAACCAGGAAGCCTTCTTTTCCACCAATTTCACGGCCAAGCGCTAGAGCATCATCTGACGTTACGCGAACGATACCATCATAGGCTTTTGTATCAAGTGTTTCAGGAATAAATCCAGCTGAGATGCCTTGAATTTTGTGAGGTCCTGGTTTTTCACCAGACAAGATAGCTGACTCGTCTGCCTCAACTGCATAAACTTGAATGTTTGAATTTGCTGCTTTAAGAGCGTGAGAAACACCTGAGATCGTTCCACCGGTGCCAACACCACCTACAAAAGCATCTAGTCCATCAGAACCGAAAGCAGCCAGTATTTCAGCTCCTGTTGTTCTTTCGTGTACTTCTGGATTAGCTGGATTATTAAATTGGAGTGGAAGGAAGCCGTCTCGTTCAGCGGCGATTTCCTGAGCTTTGGCAATAGCCCCTTTCATTCCTTCGCTACCAGGAGTAAGGACGAGTTCAGCACCATAGGCTTGGATAATCTTGCGTCGTTCCACACTCATCGTTTCAGGCATGACGATAACAACTTTATATCCTTTAGCGGCACCAACCCATGAAAGACCGATACCAGTGTTTCCACTCGTTGCTTCAACAATAGTAGCTCCCGGTTTTAGAATACCATCTTGTTCTGCTTTTTCAATCATGCTAAGGGCAATACGGTCTTTTACTGACGATCCAGGGTTAAAAGCTTCTAGTTTAACATAGACGTCTGCAGCACCCTCTGGAACAATGTTGTTGAGTTTAACAATCGGTGTTTGTCCAATAAGTTCAGTGATATTATTATAAATAGTCATAGATATACCTCTTTGTATAAGATGATACTAGTATAACGCGCTTAAGGCTATTTGTAAAATATAGAAATCCTATCAAAGTGATAGGATTTTTTTATATCAAAGGTCTAAGCCATTAATTTTTAATCGATTGTGATAAGCCAATTCTAATAAATAGGTGTAAAGAGGGAGGATGTCCGTTTTTTTAGGGAATTCAAATTTATGGAAACTCAGATGCTCATTATGTGCTTTAAGAGAGATATTTTCTAAATAAGTAATCGTAATCTCACTATCATCTATACCTGCTCCAGCAGTTTCCATTTCAACGTTTACAATGTTCATCAAAAAGAGTGACTTAACAGACACCTTGCGACCAGTGGCACCTTGCTTATCTGTAAAAATAATACGAATATTTGTAAAGATGATGGAATCGCGAATAAGTTTATATCCACTTTGAATTTCTTCATTCTCTAGTAGATATTGACCATATTCTTTGATAAGAGTCTCTTTGTTTTCCTCGCTGAAGTTACCAGCAAGTCCTTGAATAAATTTTCCAAACACCATGTATTTCTCCTTTATTTACACTAAGTTTACAGGAACTTCAACTTCTCGTAAACCTTGATCTGTTAAAGTAACCTTTCCATTAAAAAACTCTACAAGAGCAGACTTAATATTTTCTTTCTCTTCCTTATCAACATAAATCATTGTATCAACTTGATCTGTAAAGTTTGTATCCAGCTCCATGAGATGATGCTCTCTAAGGAAATTGCCATATTCTTGATACTGAGCGTAAGACATCTGAATGGCTATGCCAGCCTGCTCTTTGATTTCAATAATGCCAATTTCTTTGACAGCCAAGGCCACACTACCTGCGTAAGCACGAATCAAACCTCCAGCGCCTAACTTAATTCCACCAAAGTAACGAGTAACTACTACGCAGACATTGGTAAGATTATGATTTTCTAAGACGCCAAGCATAGGGACTCCAGCAGTACCACTAGGTTCGCCATCATCACTCGTACGCTTTATCTCACTGCGTTCCCCTACAATAAAAGCAGAGCAGTTATGGGTGGCTTTGTAGTGTTCTTTTTTGATAGCAGTGATAAAGTCACGAGCTTCTTCTTCACTATAGACACGCTTGGCATGACAGATAAAGCGTGATTTTTTGATTTCTTCTTGGACCTGCCCATCCTCTTTAATTGTTCTAAATTCCATGATTTAATTGTACTAAAAAATTACCTAAAGCGCTATATTTTTACGAATATTAAAGTATGAAAGTAAATCCAAATTATCTCGGTCGCTTGTTTACTGAGAAAGAATTAACGGAAGAAGAACGACAGGAAGCAGTGAGACTGCCAGCAATGAGAAAAGAGAAGGGGAAACTGTTTTGTCAACGTTGTAATAGTTTGATTCTAGAAGAATGGTATTTGCCTATTGGTGCCTACTATTGTAGGGAGTGTTTGCTGATGAAGCGAGTCAGGAGTGATCAAGCTTTGTACTATTTTCCGCAGGAAGATTTTCCTAAGCAAGATGTTCTCAAATGGTGTGGTCAGTTAACCCCTTTTCAGGAAAAGGTATCAGAGGGGTTGATTCGAGCAGTCGAAAAGAAAGAACCGACTTTAGTTCATGCTGTGACAGGAGCTGGAAAGACAGAGATGATCTATCAAGTTGTAGCTAAAGTGATTGATGATGGTGGTGCAGTTTGTTTGGCCAGTCCTCGAATTGATGTATGTTTAGAACTGTATAAGCGACTGCAGAATGACTTTGCTTGCGATATAGCGCTACTCCATGGCGAATCAGAGCCCTATTTTCGAACTCCCTTAGTAATTGCAACAACTCATCAGTTATTAAAATTTTATCATGCTTTTGATTTGTTGATAGTGGATGAGGTAGATGCCTTTCCTTATGTTGACAACACTATGCTTTACTATGCTGTAAAGAATAGTGTAAAGGAGGATGGATTGAGGATATTCCTTACAGCAACTTCTACAGATGAGTTAGATAGGAAGGTTCGCACAGGAGAATTAAAACGATTAAGCTTGCCGAGACGGTTTCATGGAAATCCTTTGATTATTCCTAAACCAGTCTGGTTATCGGATTTTAATCGCTGTTTAGAGAAAAGCCAGTTATCAACCAAGTTAAAGACTTATATTGAGAAACAGAGAAGAACAGGTTATCCATTGCTAATTTTTACATCAGAGATTAAGAAAGGCGAAAAACTAAAAGAAACACTACAGGTGTATTTCCCAGATGAGAAAATTGGTTTTGTATCTTCTGTCACAGAAAATCGATTAGAGCAGGTGCAAGCTTTTCGAGATGGAGAGTTGACGATACTGATCAGTACGACAATATTGGAACGCGGAGTTACCTTCCCTTGTGTAGATGTTTTCGTAGTAGAAGCTAATCATCGTCTCTTTACCAAGTCTAGTTTGATTCAGATTGGAGGGCGAGTTGGACGCAGTATGGATAGACCAACTGGTGAGTTGCTCTTCTTTCATGATGGATTAAATGCTTCCATCAAAAAGGCAATCAAGGAAATCAAGCAGATGAACAAGGAGGCAGGGTTATGAACTGTTTACTATGTGACCAGACTACAAAGAGTGAACTGACTTTTAGCAGTCTCTTCATTTTAAAAGATGACTGCAGTTATCTTTGCTCAGCTTGTGCTTCTAGTTTTGAGAAGATTGGTGAGAATTATTGCCCAAACTGTATGAAAAAAGGCATGTCAACTAAGTGTCAAGATTGTAAACTTTGGTGTAAAGAAGGAATTCAGGTTGATCATAAGGCAATCTTTACCTATAATCAAGCTATGAAAGACTTTTTCAGTCGATATAAGTTTGATGGCGATTTTTTGCTTAGAAAAGTTTTTGCTTCTGTTCTTGCTGAGGAGTTGAAAAAGTATAGAGGTTATCAATTTGTTTTGATTCCCCTAAGTCCTGAAAGATTGCTTGAGAGGGGATTTAACCAGGTTGAAGGTTTGGTTGAGGCAGCAGGCTTTTCTTTTAAAGATATATTAGGAAAAAGAGAAGAGAGCGCTAGTTCTTCTAAAAGCCGTTTGGAAAGGTTAGCTACTGAAATTCCATTTTTTATTAAAGATGGAATCTCACTTCCTAAGAAGATTTTGCTGATTGATGACATCTATACAACAGGGGCAACTGTGAATCGTGTGAAACGACTTTTGGAAGAAGCAGGTGCTTTGGAAGTTAAAACTTTTTCCCTTGTAAGATGAGGAAAAAATTTGCAAAATGAAAATGAAAGCGTTATAATATAGTTAGAAAAACAAAAATGTTTAGAAAGAAGGTACTTATATGATTAAATATAGTATCCGTGGTGAAAACCTAGAAGTAACAGAAGCAATTCGTGATTATGTAGTTTCTAAACTCGAAAAGATCGAAAAGTATTTCCAACCTGAGCAGGAGTTGGATGCACGTGTGAACTTGAAAGTTTACCGTGAAAAAACAGCAAAGGTTGAGGTAACAATTCCACTTGGATCTATCACTCTTCGTGCTGAAGATATTTCCCAAGATATGTATGGTTCTATCGATCTTGTAACAGATAAAATTGAACGTCAGATTCGTAAAAATAAAACTAAAATCGAACGTAAGAATAAAAGTAAAGTTGCGACAAGTCAACTCTTTACAGATGCTCTAGTTGAAGATGCAGATGTTGTGCAACCCAAAGTCGTTCGTTCAAAACAAATTGATTTGAAGCCAATGGATTTAGAAGAAGCCCTTCTTCAAATGGATTTATTGGGACATGATTTCTTTATTTATGTAGATGTAGAAGATCAAACAACTAATGTTTTGTATCGCCGTGAAGATGGTGAAGTTGGTTTGTTAGAAGTAAAAGAATCATAAAATAGAATTTTTAAAGTGGTTTACACCAGTGTAAACCATTTTTATATTGCATTATTATAAAAGGTATAAATGGGGGCAGTTATGAAAGACGTGGTGATTGTTTCAGCAGTGCGAACTCCAATAGGCTCCTTTGGAGGAAGTTTGAAGAATGTTTCAGCTGTTGATTTGGGAGCTTTGGTTATTAAGAGTGCTTTGGAAAAAGCCAATGTCAAACCAGAGCAGGTAGACGAAGTGATTATGGGGAATGTCCTAGGCGCAGGTTTAGGTCAAAACGTAGCTCGTCAAATGAGCGTTCATGCAGGACTCCCTGAATTTACACCAGCCTTTGCCATCAATAAGGTTTGTGGTTCCGGTTTGAAGGCCGTGCAGTTGGCTGCTCAAGCGATTCGATGTGGCGATGCAGATATTATCGTAGCTGGTGGTGCAGAAAACATGAGTCAGGCTCCATACGTTTTGCCAAGTTTCCGTTGGGGTGGTCGTATGGGAGATTCGAAAGTGGTAGATACCATGATTAAGGATGGTTTGTCTGATGCCTTTAACGAATACCATATGGGAATTACAGCCGAGAATGTGGCTGAAGAATATGGCATCAGTCGAGAAGAGCAAGATGCTCTTGCTTTAGAGTCACAAAAACGAGCAGTTGCAGCTATAGAATCTGGCCGCTTTAAAGAAGAGATTATTCCAGTTGTCATTCCTCAACGCAAAGGCGATCCTATCGTTTTTGATACAGATGAATATCCTAGAAAAGATGCTAGCTTGGAGAGTTTGTCTAAGCTAGGTCCTATTTTCAAAAAAGACGGTTCTGTCACAGCGGGAAATGCTTCAGGAATCAATGACGGGGCAGCAGCTGTCTTAATCATGAGTGCTGAAAAAGCTGAAGAATTAGGACTTTCAGTGATTGCCCGCATTCGTTCGTATGCAAGTGCAGGTTTGGATCCTAAGATGATGGGATGTGGACCGATTTATGCGACTCGCAAGGCTCTTGAAAAAGGCAATTTGACAGTTGAAGATCTCGACTTGATTGAGTCAAATGAAGCTTTTGCTGCCCAGGCTTGTGCAGTTGGTAAAACACTTGGTTTCAACACAGATATTGTCAACGTCAATGGTGGCGCCATTGCTCTTGGTCACCCAATTGGGGCCTCCGGTTGCCGTATCCTAGTAACGCTGGTACATGAGATGATGAAACGAGATGCTAAAACTGGGTTAGCAACTCTCTGTATCGGAGGAGGGATGGGGACTGCCCTTATCGTGGAACGTTAGGTGTTAGTGATCTGAACACGTGGGTAGGAGGGTGATGATCCCCTCCTCCTTTTGTGTCTGAAGTTAGAGAAATCAATCATGAAAGAAGGGCTTGCATCTTTTAAAGGGTCGCTTTTTAAGGGCATTTGTGATATAATAATGCGCAAGAGGTTTAGAATGAAAAAAAATAATTTAATCCCGTTTTCTGCAGTCTTGCTAGGACTTGCAACTTTCGGAATCTTAACTTTGCTGATTATTTTTTCACATAATCTTGCTGTAACAATCACTGTTTTGTTTTTATTTGTACTGCTTTATTTGCTTTTATTCGTTTGGCAAAAAAAACAGTATGAAAAGAGCGAAATTGAACAAATCCAATATGTAAATCACCAAGCCGAAAATAGCTTGAGTACTTTGCTTGATCAAATGCCGGTGGGAGTACTGAAATTAGACTTATCAAGTGGAGAAGTGGAATGGTTTAATCCCTATGCTGAGCTGATTTTAACTACTGAAGAAGGCGAAATTGATGTTGAGTTAATTCAAACCATCATCAAGGCTTCTGTTGGGAATCCAGGTTCGTATGCTACCTTGGGCGAAACACGATATGCTGTTCATATGGACAAGGCTTCGGGTGTTTTGTATTTCTTTGATGTTTCTGGGGAGTACGAAGCAACTGTCGAATTGGTAACTAGCCGTCCAGTCATTGGAGTCATCTCAGTAGATAACTATGATGATTTGGAGGATGCGACATCTGACTCTGATATCAGCCATATCAATAGCTTTGTAGCTAATTTTGTTTCAGAATTTGCTAGTAAGTATGCTATGTTTTCTCGCCGTGTGGGGATGGATCGTTTTTATGTATTCACAGATTACACGGTACTAGAGGAATTGATGAATGATAAATTCTCCGTTATTGATACTTTCCGAGAAGAATCAAAACAGAGGCAGCTAGCCCTAACTTTAAGTATGGGATTTTCTTATGGTGATGGAAACCATGAAGAGATAGGGAAAATTGCCTTGCTCAACTTGAACTTAGCAGAAGTTCGCGGTGGTGACCAGGTGGTGGTCAAGGAAAATAACGAAACCAAGAATCCTGTCTACTTTGGTGGAGGAACTGCTGCATCTATCAAACGTACTCGTACACGTACCAGAGCCATGATGACAGCCATTTCTGATAAGATTCGAAGTGTTGACCAAGTTTTTGTAGTCGGTCATAAAAATCTAGATATGGATGCTTTGGGATCTGCTGTCGGTATGCAGTTGTTTGCAAGTAATATTATTGAGAACAGTTATGCTGTCTATGATGCAGAACATATGCCAGCAGATATCAAACGTGCTATTCAGTTCTTGAAGAAGGAAGATGTCACGAAACTTTTATCTCTTACAGATGCGATGAAGTTAGTTACAAACCGTTCATTATTGATTCTGGTGGATCATTCCAAGACGGCTTTGACTTTGTCAAAAGATTTTTATGATTTGTTCACTCAAACTATTGTTATTGACCATCATAGACGTGATCAGGATTTCCCTGAGAATGCAGTCATCACCTATATTGAAAGTGGGGCAAGTAGTGCCAGTGAGCTGGTCACAGAATTGATTCAGTTCCAAAATTCTAAGAAAAATCGTTTGAGTCGTATGCAGGCCAGTGTTTTGATGGCTGGTATGATGCTGGATACCAAGAATTTCACATCTCGCGTGACGAGCCGAACCTTTGATGTGGCTAGCTATCTGAGAACACGGGGAAGTGACAGTATTGCTATCCAGGAGATCGCTGCGACAGATTTTGAAGAGTACCGTGAGGTAAATGAACTCATTTTACAAGGTCGTAAGTTAGGTTCAGATATCTTGATTGCCCAAGCTAAGGACTCAATGTCTTATGACACAGTTGTTATCAGTAAGGCTGCCGATGCTATGCTGGCTATGTCTGGTATTGAGGCTAGTTTCGTTCTGGCAAAAAATACACAAGGATTTATCTCTATCTCGGCTCGAAGTCGTAGTAAAATCAATGTCCAACGCATTATGGAAGAGTTGGGTGGTGGAGGTCACTTTAATCTAGCTGCCGCGCAAATCGAGGATATGAGTTTGTCGGAAGCAGGAGAAAAATTGACTCAACTAATCTTGGAAGAACTAAAGGAAAAGGAGAAAGAAGAATGAAAGTAATCTTTTTAGCAGATGTTAAAGGAAAAGGGAAGAAAGGCGAAATCAAGGAAGTACCAACTGGCTACGCTCAAAACTTCCTGATTAAAAAGAATTTGGCCAAGGAAGCAACTGCTCAAGCAGTGGGTGAGTTGCGTGGAAAACAAAAATCAGAAGAAAAGGCTCATGCTGAAATGATTGCTGAAGCAAAAGCCATCAAGGCTAAGCTTGAAGCAGAAGAAACAGTTGTAGAGTTTGTTGAAAAGGTTGGACCAGATGGCCGTACATTTGGCTCCATCACTAACAAGAAAATTGCAGAAGAATTGCAAAAGCAGTTTGGTATTAAGATTGACAAACGCAATATTCAAGTGCAAGCACCAATTCGAGCAGTAGGTTTGATTGATGTACCAGTGAAGATCTATCAAGATGTTACAAGTGTCATCAATCTTCGTGTAAAAGAAGGTTAAGTTTACAACTTCTTGACAAGATTGTAAAAGGAAGGAAAGTCGGATGGCAGAAGTAGAGGAACTGCGAGTTCAACCTCAGGATATTTTAGCAGAACAATCTGTTCTGGGGGCTATTTTTATAGATGAGAGTAAGCTCGTTTTTGTCCGAGAATACATTGATTCTCGTGACTTCTTTAAGTATGCTCATCGGTTGATTTTCCAAGCGATGGTAGATTTGTCGGATCGTGGGGAAGCAATTGATGCGACGACAGTTCGGACGATTTTGGATAGTCAAGGGGATCTCCAAAATATTGGTGGCTTGTCTTACCTTGTTGAAATTGTCAACTCTGTACCAACTTCAGCCAATGCGGAGTATTATGCTAAAATTGTTGCCGAAAAGGCTATGCTACGTCGCTTGATTTCCAAGTTGACAGAGTCTGTCAACCAAGCTTATAAGGCTTCTAAGCCTGCAGATGAAATCATCGCTCAGGCTGAAAAGGGACTCATTGATGTTAGCGAAAACGCCAATCGTAGTGGTTTCAAGAACATCCGTGATATTCTAAATATCAACTTTGGGAACCTAGAAGTTCGGTCACAACAAACTACGGATATCACAGGTATTGCTACAGGCTATCGTGATTTGGACCATATGACGACAGGTCTCCACGAGGAGGAGTTGATTATCCTAGCGGCGCGTCCAGCGGTTGGTAAGACAGCCTTTGCCTTAAATATTGCTCAGAACATCGGTACCAAGTTGGATAAAACTGTAGCTATTTTTTCACTGGAAATGGGTGCAGAAAGCCTAGTAGACCGTATGCTGGCAGCAGAAGGTTTGGTGGAGTCTCATTCTATCCGTACTGGTCAATTGACTGATGAGGAATGGCAAAAGTATACCATTGCTCAAGGGAACCTAGCCAACGCGAGTATCTATATCGATGATACGCCAGGGATTCGAATTACGGAAATTCGTTCGCGCTCACGCAAATTGGCTCAAGAAACAGGCAATCTAGGCTTGATTTTGATCGACTACCTACAGCTTATCACAGGTACTGGTCGTGAGAACCGCCAACAAGAAGTCTCTGAAATTTCTCGTCAGTTGAAAATTCTAGCTAAGGAGCTAAAAGTTCCAGTCATTGCTCTTAGTCAGTTATCCCGTGGAGTGGAACAGCGTCAGGATAAGAGACCAGTCTTGTCTGATATTCGTGAATCGGGTTCTATCGAGCAGGATGCGGATATCGTAGCCTTTCTATACCGTGACGACTATTACGATCGTGCGGGTGAAGAAGAGGAAGGAATTCCAAATAACAAGGTTGAGGTTATTATCGAGAAAAACCGTAGTGGGGCTCGTGGAACGGTGGAATTGATTTTCCAAAAAGAATACAATAAATTTTCAAGTATCTCAAAGAGGGAGGCATAAGATGTCAGATGCATTTACAGATGTAGCCAAGATGAAAAAAATCAAAGAAGAAATCAAGGCACATGAGGGACAAGTCGTTGAAATGACTTTGGAGAATGGCCGTAAGCGCCAAAAAAATAGATTGGGTAAGCTAATTGAGGTGTATCCGTCTCTATTTATCGTTGAATTTGGGGATGTTGAAGGAGACAAACAAGCCAATGTCTATGTTGAATCCTTCACCTACTCAGATATCTTGACAGAAAAGAACTTGATTCGCTATCTAGACTAAGAATCCTAAAATGAAGTGAGCTTTGCTCACTTTTTTTCTTTTTCTCCCGAATAGTATAAACGAGGGTAACCTCGGAAATTTATATTATTAAGGAGAATGAATGACGTTTTTTAAATCAGGAGTTAAGAAGAGTAGATATACTCAGTTGGGTTTAGGGCTGGCTACTTTGTTTGTTACAAGTACCTTTTTGTTTGGTGGAGAATCAGTTCAGGCCGATAGTGTAGCGCGTGGAGATGACTATCCGCTTCACTACAAAAATGGTAGTGTTGAAATCGATCAGTGGCGGATGTATTCTCGCCAGTGTACCTCTTTTGCGGCCTTTCGTTTGAGTAGTGTAAATGGCTTTGAGATTCCTCCTGCCTATGGAAATGCAAATGAATGGGGACATCGTGCAAGGCGAGAAGGCTACCGTGTGGATACTAAGCCAGAAGTTGGGGCTATTGCTTGGTCGACAGAAGGTTATTATGGGCACGTGGCCTGGGTATCAAATGTGTCGGGGGATACGATTGAAATCGAAGAGTATAACTATGGGGTTCGAGAAAAGTATAACCGTCGAAAAGTCAAGGCTAGTTCGATGACAGGTTTTATTCATTTCAAGGATTTATCTACTAGCCATAGTGCGGGTGAGAATGCTCGTAGCTCAGAGCTTCCGTCTAGTGGGACAATGGTATTCACGGGGAAATCGCCTATTATGGACCAACCATCAAGCACAGGACAGGTTATTGACTACTATTATGCTGGTGAGAGTGTGAGTTATGATCAAGTTCTTGAAAAGGACGGTTATAAGTGGCTCGGTTATTTGTCTTATAGCGGTTCTAGAAGATATGTGAAGTATGAAAAGTTAAGCAATACAGAGAATGGGTGGAAAAAAGAAGGAGGGAGTTGGTATTACCAAGAGAATGGTAAGCTAGCAACAGGATGGAAAAAAGTTAACAGCAATTGGTATCATTTAAAAGAAAATGGGGCCATGTCAACTGGCTGGATTAAGGATGGCTCTCACTGGTATTATCTAAAGGCTTCGGGTGAGATGCAGACGGGCTGGCTTAAAGACAAGGGAACTTGGTATTACTTAGAGGAATCTGGCCGGATGAAAGCTAGTCAATGGTTCCAAGTCTCGGGGAAACATTACTATGTCGATGCTTCGGGAGCCTTAGCTGTTAATACGATTATTGATGGCTACAGACTAGACAGAAATGGGGTAAGAATAGGAAGTGTTTCTTAAACATCATCCAAGCTTTCTTCTTGTTCATAAAATTTTAAAATGGATATCGAATTAGTTGACGTTCATTAAGTAGTATAATATAATAATATTAAAAAACTATAAGAGGGGCATTGTCTAATGGACAAGAAGAAAGTTATTTTAACAAGTTTAGCAAGTGCAGCTGTATTGGGTGCTAGTGTACTCGTTTCACAGCCTTCAGTAGTTAAGGCAGATGAAGGGAAAACAGAAGAGCAGGCAGTTGTTCCTGCACAACCACAAGCTGGAACAGAAGGGGAGAGCGGTGCTCAAACTGAAAAGGGATCAGAAAACGCTAGTCCAGCTAATCCTGGTGCGACAAATTCAGCTAAGATGACCAAAGAAGAGTTGATGAAGGCTTTGGATGAACTTGAGGAACAGGCTATTAGTGATATTAAGGATAAGGAAGCAATTGAGGACAAAGAGGAGGCAGCTGAAGCTGTGAAGGAATATATCGGTAAGATGTATATTTCAGATACTCTTGAGTCTGGAGAGCTTAGCTTAGATAATATCATCGCTGAATTGCCAGAAGGTGCAGAAGATAAGGCTGTGGTAACAGGCCCTGAGATTCAAACTAATAAAAAATTATCTACTGAGGAGAAGACTCTACTAGACCATGCTGAAAAAGATGCCAAAGAACAAGTTTCTCAAGCGACGGATGCTCTGGTTCAAGCCCTAGAATCTCTTGAAAATGCTGTAATTGAAGATATTAAAAAAGACGCTTCAATCACCGATAAAGAAACGGCCATCAAAGAAGCCAAAGAAGAGATCGGTAAAGAAGACCTTTTGAAGGCTATCGCAGATGAGGATTTGGAGATTGGTGATGTTATTGTAGACTGGCCAGCAGATACGAGCGAGCACAAAACAGTAGTTGAACCTGTATCAGAATTCACAGATGAAGACCAAGCTAAGTTAGACGAAGCTGATAAAGAGGCTCAGGTTGATGTAGCTAAAGTTCGCTCAGATTTAAGCGCTACCCTAGAAAAAATTGAAAGAGAGACAATCGACGACATCAACAAAGATGCCACTATCACTGATAAGGAAGCAGCGATCAAGGCAGCTAAAGAAGTGATTGGCAAGGACGCTATCTTGAAAGCCATTGAAGAAGGTGACCTTGATGCGTCAGACTTGTTAGCTGATT
>NZ_AJRC02000022.1:0-16338 GCF_000298695.2 Streptococcus sp. GMD3S
GCTCTTCCTTTGGTCATGGAAAAACTAGGTGTGGCTGAGGATCAGTACCTCAATCTCGTCACTGACTATGGAAATATGGTGTCAGTCTCTGTACCGTTTGGCTTGGCTTATTCTTTGGAGCATGGACTTATCAAGGAGGGAGATGTCGTCTACCTTATGGGGACTGCAGCTGGTATGACGGTCAATATGTTGGCTTTGAAATTGTAATAATCATCTAAACACGGAACGACTGGAACTTGAGCAAAGGTAAAAGGTTGCCATCTACCCCTGAACTGAGGTATACTAGTAGAAACATTAATTTATCAAGCAGTTAAGGAGAATGTTAGAAAAGGAAGGGGATGTATGACAGCTAGAAAAATGCAGCTACTCATGTCAAAATATGGTTTTAGTATTACCATCATGTTGGCAGAGTTGTTTATCGTCTTTGGTTTATTTCTCTATCTTGGGCAAATGGCTCCAATTGTCTGGATTATCCTAGTCATTTTAGTGAGCTTAGCGACTATTGTATCGATTGTTAATCGATCTATGAATCCTGAGAGTAAGGTAACATGGCTATTAGTAGCCTTTGTGCCAGTGTTTGGTCCCTTACTCTATATCATGTTTGGAGAGCGTCGTTTATCTAAAAAAGAAATGAAGCAGCTAAAGCAGCTCCAATCAATGGTTGATCGAGAGGACAATAGCAGAGCTCTCCGTTTGGAGTTAAAAGAGCAAGACAAGTCGGCTTATGGCGTTATCAAATCTCTCCTCAGCATGGACACGAATGCCGATGTCTATGATCGAACGGATACACGATTTTTTGCATCTGGTGAAAGCATGTGGCATCAGATGCTAGAGGATCTCAGGAAAGCGGAGAAATTTATCTTTCTTGAGTACTATATCATCGAAGAAGGCTTGATGTGGAACAGTATTTTAGAGATTTTGGAAGAAAAGGCTGCTCAAGGAGTAGAAGTTAAGCTCCTCTACGACGATATTGGATGTATGGCAACCTTGCCTGGGGATTATACCATCCAGCTTCGTAGCCGAGGGATTGAAGCCTATAAATTTAACAAGGTGATTCCACGCTTGACTGTTGCTTATAACAACCGTGATCACCGTAAAATCATGGTTATCGATGGGCAGATTGCCTATACAGGTGGTGTCAATCTAGCAGACGAGTATATCAACCATATCGAACGCTTTGGTTATTGGAAGGATAGCGGTATTCGTCTGGATGGACCGGCAGTTAAAGCTTTTACCAGACTCTTTTTATCTGCCTGGTATATCAACCGTGGAGAGATTAGTGATTTTGACCAATACCATCTCGAAAATCAGCCCAAAGATGGGATGGGGCTCTGTATTCCCTATAGTAGTGGGCCAAAACCCATCTACAGAGCTCAAGTTGGAAAAACGGTTTACCAAAATCTTATCAATCAAGCTACAGATTACGTCTATATCACGACTCCCTATCTGATTGCTGACTACGATCTAACTGAAAGTATCAAAAATGCAGCTCTGAGAGGGGTAGATGTGCGAATTGTGACACCGTGTATCCCAGATAAGAAGGTTATTCAGTTAGTTACTCGAGGAGCCTATCCAGACTTGTTATCTGCGGGGGTTCGTATTTATGAGTACAGTCCGGGATTCCTTCATAGCAAGCAAATGCTTGTCGATGGAGAGGCAGCTACTGTGGGGACCATCAATTTTGACTATCGTAGCTTGCTCCACCACTATGAAAATGCCGTCTTACTTTATAGAACGCAGTCCATCATCGATATTGAAAGGGACTTCGAAGAGATTTTTAAAGTTTCTCAAGAAATTTATCCTCACACTATCAAAACAAGCTGGTATCAAAGCCTAATCAAGGAAATTGTCCAGTTGTTTGCACCTATGCTCTAACTATCCATCAAGATCTAGCCCAAGGCTGGATCTTATTTTTGTCTTCTTACGAATAGATAAGTAAAGGAGAAAACCATGCTTAATCTAGAAGATGATGATTTTATCAGAGAGTATAGAAACAGTCGATTCCACCGTTTTCGTGAAATCGAACGCTTTGCGCTATTGGATAAGAAATTCAGCAAATATCAATCCCAAGCTGACATTCCTGTAAGATTTTGATATACTAAAACAGATAAACTTAGAGGAGAAATTGAATGAACGTATACGGGAAAATAGATGAGAAACAAGAAGAATCTCATTACCAAGACTGGTCAGTGCCAGAAAAACGAGAAGGAGCTCCCATTCCCTTTTTTAGTATTTTGCTTTGGAGTTTAGTGGCCACAGCCATTTCGGTTGCCCTGCCTTTTATTTTTGGTTTAATCAGTCCGCAACAAACCCAGGATCTTTATACCGGTTGGGCCTTGCATCAAAATGGTCAAATGTATACAGATTATTTTGGGACGGAGGGATTGCTCTATTATGTGCTAACCTACCTTTTTCAAGGCAGTATTCTGATTGCTTTGGTTGAGTGGTTGGCTTTGTTTGGAGCAGGTGTTTTTCTTTTTAAGGCTGCGGATACTCTTGTCGGCCAAGAAAATGAAGCGAAGCGAGTTGTCTTTATTCTATACTTGCTTGTAGCGGGCCTCGCTTTTGGTGGCGGTTATGCTCTCTTGCTAGCCCTGCCTTTCCTATTTTATTCATTGAGTATCGTTACAAATTATCTAGCTTTTCCAAAGGATGATAAAGGATTTGTACGAGTGGGGATGAGCCTTGCTCTCGCTTTCTTCCTTGCGCCAATCCCAACCGTCTTGTTTGCGGCTGTACTGGCCTTGGGCATCATCGGCTATAATCTAGCTAAAGGTCACTTTGTTCATGGCTTATATCAGTTCTTTGCGTCAGCCCTAGGATTTTCACTCTTATTCTATCCTTTAGGCTACTATACAGTGTGGACAGGTAGTTTTGGAGATGCCATTAGCCAGACCTTGTATCCGGTAAATACTCTTAGCCTCTTTTCAAATTCGCATTTGCTTGAAAATGCAGCCTTCTACGGTTTGCTTGCTATTGGATTAGGTTCCCTTGTCTTGCTCTTTACAGGCTTGTTCCAGTCAAAACCAGCCAAGCAATATGCCCTCTCAATTGCTGCTAGCTTGGGATTGTTGGTTTCTTTGGGAATCTTGATTCTCTCCAAAGAACCTATCAACGGTACTCGTCTTGTGGTGCTAATTCCTTTCTTGGTCTTGCTCCTTCTGACAGGAATCAAGGAAGATGTTTCGGATGGAGGCGGTCGTCGTAGAAGAAGACGTGAGAAACAAACTTCTTTCCTTAAAGGAAATTTCTATCTACCACTGATTGCCCTTGCCTACCTTATTGTTCTTCCTATCGTGAGTCGCTACCTTTCGCACCCAGCGACTTATCAGGAGAGAGACCGTCTTGCTAGCGTGGTTAAACAACAAACGAGTTCTGAGGATCGTGTCTATGCTTGGGATGATCGTCCTGATTTCTACCGTACCAGTGAGCGCTTGGCGCCAACTTCTCTATCAACTCCAACACTCTATACTGCAAGCGATGAAAATAAAACTAAACTGATGAATGATCTGAAAGAGAATCAACCGAAGATGATTGTGGTCAATCAAAAAGTTGCCTTGTGGTCAGATGTAGAGAGCTGGCTCAGTGAAAACTATGAGCTTGTTCAGACAGATACTAGCGAGTTCAAACTTTATAAATCCAAATAACAAAAAATCAATATCTTGTGGAATTTTAAAATTTTTAGGATTTTTAACACAAGATATTGATTTTTATTTTTAGAGTGGTATAATACTTCATAGAACAACATTTTAGAAAAGAGCATGGATATGATTGTATTAGAAGAAAAGCTTGCAACCGTTCCCACCTTGTTCGTTGAAAAACGAGATGGTAGACGTGTGGTGTTTGATGTAGACAAGATTGACAAGGCTCTCCACAAGGCGGCGGAAAAGGTTATGGACGTTACGCCTCTAGTAGAAAAACGCCTAAATGGTCTAGTTGAAAGAATCGTGACTGAAATTCACAGTCGCTTCCCTCAAGGTGTCAAGATTTACGAAATTCAAAATGTCGTAGAACATGAACTCCTTGAAGCCAAAGAGTATGCGCTGGCTGAGGAGTATATCACTTATCGGACACAAAGGGATTTTGAGCGCTCAAAAGCGACAGATATAAACTTTAGTATCCATAAACTGCTCAATAAAGATCAAGCAGTTGTCAATGAAAATGCCAATAAAGACAGTGATGTCTTTAATACTCAGCGTGATTTGACAGCAGGGATTGTTGGGAAATCAATCGGGCTGCAAATGCTTCCTAAGCACGTAGCTAATGCTCACCAAAAAGGGGATATCCACTATCATGACTTGGACTACAGCCCCTACACTCCGATGACCAACTGCTGTTTGATTGATTTTAAAGGCATGTTGGAAAATGGTTTTAAGATTGGAAATGCAGAGGTAGAGAGTCCCAAGTCTATCCAGACTGCGACAGCTCAAATTTCACAAATCATCGCCAACGTTGCTTCTAGCCAGTACGGGGGCTGCTCAGCTGACCGTATTGATGAAGTCTTGGCGCCTTATGCAGAGAAGAATTACCAAAAGCACCTCAAGGATGCGGAAGAGTGGGTCTTGCCCGAGAAACGTGAAGATTACGCTTGGAAGAAAACCCAAAAGGACATCTACGATGCCATGCAATCTCTTGAGTATGAAATCAACACTCTCTTCACTTCAAATGGACAAACACCTTTTACTTCGCTCGGTTTTGGTCTAGGAACTAGTCGTTTTGAACGGGAAATTCAAAAAGCTATCTTGACCATTCGTATCAAGGGGCTTGGTTCAGAACACCGCACAGCCATCTTCCCTAAACTCATCTTTACGCTTAAAAGAGGACTTAACTTAGAGGAAGGTTCACCTAACTACGACATCAAACAGTTGGCCCTCGAGTGTGCAACCAAGCGGATGTACCCAGATGTTTTGTCCTATGATAAGATTATCGAACTGACTGGTTCTTTCAAGGTTCCTATGGGTTGTCGCTCCTTCCTCCAAGGATGGAAAGATGAGAATGGTGTCGAGGTCAATTCAGGTCGGATGAATCTAGGTGTTGTGACGGTCAATTTGCCTCGTATCGCCCTCGAGTCTGAAGGGGATCTGAATAAGTTTTGGGAAATCTTCAACGAACGTATGAACATCGCAGAAGATGCTCTGGTTTACCGTGTTGAACGGACCAAGGAAGCAACACCAGCGAATGCCCCTATCCTCTATCAGTACGGAGCCTTCGGTCGCCGTCTCGGAAAAGAAGAAAGTGTTGATCAGCTCTTTAAGAATCGCCGTGCGACAGTTTCGCTGGGCTACATCGGTTTGTATGAAGTGGCGACGGTCTTCTTTGGTAATAGCTGGGAAAGCAATCCTGAAGCCAAGGAATTCACGCTTGACATCATTCGTGATATGAAACGACGTGTGGAAGAGTGGTCAGATCAATATGATTACCATTTCTCTATCTACTCAACACCATCCGAAAGTTTGACGGACCGTTTTTGTCGTTTGGATACAGAGAAGTTCGGCTCTATTCCTGACATCACGGATAAGGAATACTACACCAACTCGTTCCACTACGATGTCCGGAAAAATCCAACACCGTTTGAAAAATTAGACTTTGAGAAAGTTTATCCAGAAGCAGGTGCGTCAGGTGGTTTCATCCATTATTGTGAGTATCCAGTTCTTCAACAAAATCCTAAAGCCTTGGAAGCTGTTTGGGACTATGCCTATGACCGTGTCGGTTATCTAGGGACCAATACTCCGATTGATCGTTGCTACAAGTGCGACTTTGAAGGGGATTTTGAACCAACTGAGAGAGGATTTGCTTGTCCCAACTGTGGCAATAGCGACCCTAAAACAGTAGATGTGGTCAAACGTACGTGTGGTTATCTGGGAAATCCTCAAGCACGTCCGATGGTTAACGGACGCCACAAGGAAATCGCTGCGCGTGTCAAACACATGAACGGTTCAACTATTAAAACAGCAGGACATGAAGTAACAAATTAGAAGGAAATGGAATGGGGAAATACCAATTAGACGATAAGGGACGCGCACAAGTGACCCGTTATCACGAGAAACACTCGAAAGGTGGAACAGGTAAAAAAGAACGCTTGCTCAACCTCAGAGAACAGTTTTTAAACAAGAACAAGAAAAAATAAAAGTGAGAGTCTGCTCTCACTTTTCTCTTAGGTGGGAGGGGAATATGGAACTACGCAGACCGATATTGGCAGATAAAGAAACAGTTTTAGAGATGATGGCAGAGTTTGAACAAGCACAGTCCCCTCATGATGGTGGGTTTTGGAACGCCAACAATTTTGTTTATGAAGAGTGGCTAGAAGAAAATCTTCAAGCGGAAGCGGGATTCAATATTCCTGAAAACTGGGTTCCTGCTATCCAGCTGGTTAGTTTTGACGTAGCAGGCCAGGCTCTTGGCTTTCTCAACCTTCGTCTCCGATTAAATGACTACTTACTAGAAAATGGGGGCCATATCGGCTATTCCATCCGCCCCTCTGAAAGAGGTAAGGGTTATGCCAAAGAAGCCCTCAGACAAGGCCTGCAAGTTGCCAAGGAGAAGAACATCAAAAAAGCACTTGTGACCTGTAGTACGGAAAATCCTGCTAGTAGGGCGGTGATTGTGGCAAACGGCGGGGTGTTTGAGGATGTTCGCAATGGCGTAGAACGTTACTGGATAGATTTGGAGTAAAAGGATGACATGGAATACACCAAAACCAGGTGAATGGAAAAGTGAGGAACTTAGCAAAGGGCGGATCATTGATTATAAGGCCTTTAACTTTGTCGATGGAGAAGGTGTGCGCAACTCTCTCTATGTATCAGGTTGCATGTTTCACTGCGAGGGGTGCTATAATGTTGCGACTTGGTCTTTCAACGCAGGCATTCCCTATACGGCAAAATTAGAAGAACAAATCATGGAAGACCTTGCCCAACCCTATGTTCAAGGATTGACCTTGCTGGGAGGAGAACCATTTCTCAATACAGGTATCCTCTTGCCGCTCGTTAAGCGCATTCGAAAGGAATTGCCAGACAAAGACATCTGGTCCTGGACGGGCTACACTTGGGAAGAAATGATGCTGGAGACTCCAGATAAACTGGAACTCTTATCATTGATTGACATCCTTGTCGATGGACGGTATGATAAAAGCAAACGCAATCTTATGCTCCAGTTTAGAGGTTCGTCCAATCAACGGATTATCGATGTGCAAAAATCCCTCAAAAGTGGGCAAGTGGTGATTTGGGACAAGCTTAATGACGGAAAAGAAAGCTATGAACAGGTGAAGAGAGAATGAAGAAAAAAGACCTGATAGAACAACTGGTTTCAGAGATCGAAACGGGAAGAATTAGGACGCTAGGGATCTACGGTCATGGGGCTTCGGGCAAGTCAACCTTCGCTCAGGAATTACATCAAGCTCTAGATTCTACTACAGTAAATTTACTAGAAACAGATCCTTATATCACCTCAGAACGTCACCTGGTAGTACCAAAGCAAGCGCCAGATCAAAAGGTGACGGCTTGTCTGCCAGTGGCGCATGAACTAGCAAGTTTACAGAGAGATATTCTCGCCTTGCAGGCAGGCATGGACATCTTGACGATTGATGAATCTTGGAAGGCTAGCGAGGTCTTGTCTGGAGGAAAGCCAATTCTTATTGTTGAAGGGATGTCCGTGGGTTTTCTTCCCAAGGAACTCTTTGACAAAACCATCTGTTTCTACACGGATGAGGAGACCGAATTAAAGAGGCGCTTAACTCGAGATACGACTATGAGAAATCGCGATGCATCTTTTGTATTAGCTAGCCATCAGATGAGACGGGAGCAGTATCTGCGATACTATAGAGAAACCGAGTCTAAAGCGGACATTTTAGTAGATCAATCAGAAGATATATTCAAGGTCAAAATGACACACATTATATATAGAAGAAAAGACGGTTTTTTATAGATATAAATCCTCAATCTTGGAAAAATGAAAAGAGAAAACAGTTTCAACCTAAAAAAACGAAAAAAAGCTCACAAATCCCTTGCAATCGCAGGGGCTTTGTGTTATTCTATTATGGTGCTGTAAATTACAGCCTTAGCTTTGATGCAAGAGGTTGCGACACGCTCGGTTGCATTGCCACGCAACGCGCGTCGGTTTTCTTGTGGAGCTAGCCTATTATCTTAAATAGACGAAAAGGAGAAAAAGATGGCAAACAAAAAAATCCGTATCCGTTTGAAAGCTTACGAACACCGTACGCTTGATACAGCGGCTGCAAAAATCGTAGAATCAGCTACTCGTACAGGTGCACAAGTTGCGGGTCCAATCCCACTTCCAACTGAACGTAGCCTCTACACAATCATTCGTGCGACTCACAAATACAAAGACTCTCGCGAACAATTTGAAATGCGTACACACAAACGTTTGATCGATATCGTTAACCCAACTCAAAAAACAGTTGATGCGTTGATGAAATTGGATCTTCCAAGTGGTGTAAACGTAGAAATCAAACTTTAATCTAAAGCTTGATACCTTGAGCATAAAAAACGCTCGTTAAAAACTTTTTGAATAAAAAATATAGAAAAGGAACTATTTTCTCATGACAAAAGGAATCTTAGGGAAAAAAGTGGGAATGACTCAAATCTTCACTGAAGCTGGCGAATTGATCCCTGTAACAGTTATTGAAGCAACTCCAAACGTTGTTCTTCAAGTTAAAACTGTTGAAACAGACGGATACAACGCTATCCAAGTTGGTTTCGATGACAAACGCGAAGTATTGAGCAACAAACCTGCTAAAGGACATGTAGCGAAAGCTAACACGGCTCCTAAGCGCTTCATTCGTGAATTCAAAAACGTTGAAGGCTTGGAAGTTGGTGCTGAAATCACAGTTGAAACATTCGCAGCTGGAGACGTTGTTGACGTAACTGGTACTTCTAAAGGTAAAGGTTTCCAAGGTGTTATCAAACGCCACGGACAATCACGTGGACCAATGGCTCACGGTTCTCGTTACCACCGTCGTCCAGGTTCTATGGGACCTGTTGCACCTAACCGCGTATTCAAAGGTAAAAATCTTGCAGGACGTATGGGTGGCGACCGCGTAACAATTCAAAACCTTGAAGTTGTACAAGTTGTTCCAGAAAAGAACGTTATCCTTATCAAAGGTAACGTACCAGGTGCTAAGAAATCTCTTATCACTATCAAATCAGCAGTTAAAGCTGGTAAATAATAAAGAAAGGGGAAATCAGTCACAATGGCAAACGTAACATTATTTGACCAAACTGGTAAAGAAGCTGGCCAAGTTGTTCTTAACGATGCAGTATTTGGTATTGAACCAAATGAATCAGTTGTGTTTGATGTAATCATCAGCCAACGCGCAAGCCTTCGTCAAGGAACACACGCTGTTAAAAACCGCTCTGCAGTATCAGGTGGTGGACGCAAACCATGGCGTCAAAAAGGAACTGGACGTGCTCGTCAAGGTTCTATCCGCTCACCACAATGGCGTGGTGGTGGCGTTGTCTTCGGACCAACTCCACGTTCATACGGCTACAAACTTCCACAAAAAGTTCGTCGCCTAGCTCTTAAATCAGTTTATTCTGAAAAAGTTGCTGAAAACAAATTCGTAGCTGTAGACGCTCTTTCATTTACAGCTCCAAAAACTGCTGAATTTGCAAAAGTTCTTGCAGCATTGAGCATCGATTCTAAAGTTCTTGTTATCCTTGAAGAAGGAAATGAATTCGCAGCTCTTTCAGCTCGTAACCTTCCAAACGTGAAAGTTGCAACTGCTACAACTGCAAGTGTTCTTGACATCGCAAATAGCGACAAACTTCTTGTCACACAAGCAGCTATCTCTAAAATCGAGGAGGTTCTTGCATAATGAATTTGTATGATGTTATCAAAAAACCTGTCATCACTGAAAGCTCAATGGCTCAACTTGAAGCAGGAAAATATGTATTTGAAGTTGACACTCGTGCACACAAACTTTTGATCAAGCAAGCTGTTGAAGCTGCTTTCGAAGGTGTTAAAGTTGCCAACGTTAACACAATCAACGTAAAACCTAAAGCAAAACGTGTTGGACGTTACACTGGTTTTACTAACAAAACTAAAAAAGCTATCATCACACTTACAGCTGATTCAAAAGCAATCGAGTTGTTTGCTGCTGAAGCTGAATAATCTAAGGAGGAAATATCGTGGGAATTCGTGTTTATAAACCAACAACAAACGGTCGCCGTAATATGACTTCTTTGGATTTCGCTGAAATCACAACAAGCACTCCTGAAAAATCATTGCTTGTTGCTTTGAAGAAACAGGCTGGTCGTAACAACAACGGTCGTATCACTGTTCGTCACCACGGTGGTGGACACAAACGTTTCTACCGTTTGGTTGACTTCAAACGTAACAAAGACAACGTTGAAGCTGTTGTTAAAACAATCGAGTACGATCCAAACCGTTCTGCAAACATCGCTCTTGTACACTACACTGACGGTGTGAAAGCATACATCATCGCTCCAAAAGGTCTTGAAGTTGGTCAACGCATCGTTTCAGGTCCAGAAGCAGATATCAAAGTCGGAAACGCTCTTCCGCTTGCTAACATCCCAGTTGGTACTTTGATCCACAACATCGAATTGAAACCAGGTCGTGGTGGTGAATTGGTACGTGCTGCTGGAGCTTCTGCTCAAGTATTGGGTCAAGAAGGTAAATACGTTCTTGTTCGTCTTCAATCTGGCGAAGTACGTATGATTCTTGGAACTTGTCGTGCAACAGTTGGTGTTGTCGGAAACGAACAACATGGACTTGTTAACCTTGGTAAAGCAGGACGTAGCCGTTGGAAAGGTATCCGCCCAACAGTTCGTGGTTCTGTAATGAACCCTAACGATCACCCACACGGTGGTGGTGAAGGTAAAGCACCAGTTGGTCGTAAAGCGCCATCTACTCCATGGGGCAAACCTGCTCTTGGTCTTAAAACTCGTAACAAGAAAGCGAAATCTGACAAACTTATCGTTCGTCGTCGCAACGAGAAATAATTTAAAACTAGTCGCATAAGCGCTAGATAATCCGCCAGCTCGGTAGCGCTCCATGTGAGCGCAAGCCGCTGTGGTACAACATTTAAAGGAGAAAAAATAAAATGGGACGCAGTCTTAAAAAAGGACCTTTCGTCGATGAGCATTTGATGAAAAAAGTTGAAGCTCAAGCTAACGACGAAAAGAAAAAAGTTATCAAAACTTGGTCACGTCGTTCAACGATCTTCCCAAGTTTCATTGGTTACACTATTGCAGTTTATGACGGACGTAAACACGTACCTGTTTACATCCAAGAAGACATGGTAGGTCACAAACTTGGTGAATTTGCACCAACTCGTACTTACAAGGGTCACGCTGCAGACGACAAGAAAACACGTAGAAAATAAGGAGAACATAAATGGCAGAAATTACTTCAGCTAAAGCAATGGCTCGTACAGTACGTGTTTCACCTCGTAAATCACGTCTTGTTCTTGACAACATCCGTGGTAAAAGCGTAGCCGATGCTATTGCAATCTTGACATTCACACCAAACAAAGCTGCTGAAATCATCTTGAAAGTTTTGAATTCAGCTGTAGCTAACGCTGAAAACAACTTTGGTTTGGACAAAGCTAACTTGGTAGTATCTGAAGCATTCGCAAACGAAGGACCAACTATGAAACGTTTCCGTCCACGTGCGAAAGGTTCAGCTTCACCAATCAACAAACGTACAGCTCACATCACTGTGGCTGTTGCAGAAAAATAAGGAGGTAACATCGTGGGTCAAAAAGTACATCCAATTGGTATGCGTGTCGGCATCATCCGTGATTGGGATGCCAAATGGTATGCTGAAAAAGAATACGCGGATTACCTTCATGAAGATCTTGCAATCCGTAAATTCGTTCAAAAAGAACTTGCTGACGCAGCAGTTTCAACTATCGAAATTGAACGCGCAGTAAACAAAGTTAACGTTTCACTTCACACTGCTAAACCAGGTATGGTTATCGGTAAAGGTGGTGCTAACGTTGATGCACTCCGTGCAAAACTTAACAAATTGACTGGAAAACAAGTACACATCAACATCATCGAAATCAAACAACCTGATTTGGATGCTCACCTTGTAGGTGAAGGAATTGCTCGTCAATTGGAGCAACGTGTTGCTTTCCGTCGTGCACAAAAACAAGCAATCCAACGTGCAATGCGTGCTGGAGCTAAAGGAATTAAAACTCAAGTATCAGGTCGTTTGAACGGTGCAGATATCGCCCGTGCTGAAGGATACTCTGAAGGAACTGTTCCACTTCACACACTTCGTGCAGATATCGATTACGCTTGGGAAGAAGCAGATACTACATACGGTAAACTTGGTGTTAAAGTATGGATCTACCGTGGTGAAGTTCTTCCAGCTCGTAAAAACACTAAAGGAGGTAAATAACCAATGTTAGTACCTAAACGTGTTAAACACCGTCGTGAATTCCGTGGAAAAATGCGCGGTGAAGCAAAAGGTGGAAAAGAAGTAGCATTCGGTGAATACGGTCTTCAAGCTACAACTAGCCACTGGATCACTAACCGCCAAATCGAAGCTGCTCGTATCGCCATGACTCGTTACATGAAACGTGGTGGTAAAGTTTGGATTAAAATCTTCCCACACAAATCATACACTGCTAAAGCTATCGGTGTGCGTATGGGATCTGGTAAAGGGGCGCCTGAAGGTTGGGTAGCACCAGTTAAACGTGGTAAAGTGATGTTCGAAATCGCTGGTGTATCTGAAGAGATCGCTCGCGAAGCGCTTCGTCTTGCAAGCCACAAATTGCCAGTTAAATGTAAATTCGTAAAACGTGAAGCAGAATAAGGAGAAGGCATGAAACTTAATGAAGTAAAAGAATTTGTTAAAGAACTTCGTGGTCTTTCTCAAGAAGAACTCGCGAAGCGCGAAAACGAATTGAAAAAAGAATTGTTTGAACTTCGTTTCCAAGCTGCTACTGGTCAATTGGAACAAACAGCTCGCTTGAAAGAAGTTAAAAAACAAATCGCTCGTATCAAAACAGTTCAATCTGAAGCGAAATAATAGACTAGGGAAGGAGAAATTTCAATGGAACGCAATAATCGTAAAGTTCTTGTTGGACGTGTTGTATCTGACAAAATGGACAAGACAATCACAGTTGTAGTTGAAACAAAACGTAACCACCCAGTCTATGGTAAACGTATTAACTACTCTAAGAAATACAAAGCACATGATGAAAACAATGTTGCCAAAGAAGGCGATATCGTACGTATCATGGAAACTCGTCCGCTTTCAGCTACAAAACGTTTCCGTCTTGTAGAAGTTGTTGAAGAAGCGGTCATCATCTAATCAAACCTGAAAGGAGAAAACTGAAATGATTCAAACAGAAACTCGTTTGAAAGTCGCAGACAACAGCGGTGCGCGCGAAATCTTGACTATCAAAGTTCTTGGTGGTTCAGGACGTAAATTTGCAAACATCGGTGATGTTATCGTGGCATCTGTAAAACAAGCTACTCCTGGTGGTGCGGTTAAAAAAGGTGACGTTGTAAAAGCTGTTATCGTTCGTACTAAATCAGGTGCTCGTCGTGCTGATGGTTCATACATCAAATTTGACGAAAATGCAGCAGTTATCATCCGTGAAGACAAAACTCCTCGCGGAACACGTATCTTTGGCCCAGTTGCACGTGAATTGCGTGAAGGTGGCTTCATGAAGATCGTGTCACTTGCTCCAGAAGTACTTTAATTGGTTGCTCAAAGAAAATTAAAACAAGTCTAGGAAGTGAAACGAAAGCATAACTTAAGTTAGGTGAGTTGAAACTGACGAAGGATTGCTTTGATTTTCGCAGAGCAAAAACAAACAAACTAGTCCCCTAGCTTCAGGCTAGGGTGCCCTTATGGGCGTAAGAAAAATCAAGGAGAAACCTAATGTTTGTAAAAAAAGGCGACAAAGTTCGCGTAATCGCTGGTAAAGATAAGGGAACAGAAGCTGTTGTCCTTACTGCCCTTCCAAAAGTAAACAAAGTTATCGTTGAAGGTGTTAACATCGTTAAGAAACACCAACGTCCAACTAACGAGCTTCCTCAAGGTGGTATCATCGAGAAAGAAGCAGCTATCCACGTATCAAACGTTCAAGTATTGGACAAAAATGGTGTAGCTGGTCGTGTTGGTTACAAATTTGTAGACGGTAAAAAAGTTCGCTACAACAAAAAATCAGGCGAAGTGCTTGATTAATCACGAAGGAAAGGAGAAGTATAATGGCAAATCGTTTAAAAGAAAAATATCTTAATGAAGTAGTTCCTGCTTTGACAGAACAATTCAACTACTCATCAGTGATGGCTGTGCCTAAAGTAGATAAGATCGTTTTGAACATGGGTGTTGGTGAAGCTGTATCAAACGCTAAAAGTCTTGAAAAAGCTGCTGAAGAATTGGCACTTATCTCAGGTCAAAAACCACTTATCACTAAAGCTAAAAAATCAATCGCCGGCTTCCGTCTTCGTGAAGGTGTAGCGATCGGTGCAAAAGTTACCCTTCGTGGTGAACGTATGTACGAATTCTTGGACAAATTGGTTTCAGTTTCACTTCCACGTGTGCGTGACTTCCACGGTGTTCCAACAAAATCATTTGATGGACGCGGAAACTACACTCTTGGTGTGAAAGAACAATTGATCTTCCCAGAAATCAACTTTGATGACGTTGACAAAACTCGTGGTCTTGACATCGTTATCGTAACAACTGCTAACACTGACGAAGAGTCACGTGCATTGCTTACAGGCCTTGGAATGCCTTTTGCAAAATAATATAGGAGGTAAATCTAATGGCTAAAAAATCAATGATTGCTAAGAACAAACGTCCAGCGAAGTTCTCTACTCAAGCTTATACTCGTTGTGAAAAATGTGGTCGTCCACATTCAGTTTACCGCAAATTTAAACTTTGCCGTGTTTGCTTCCGTGAATTAGCTTACAAAGGACAAATTCCTGGTGTAACAAAAGCATCTTGGTAATTTAAGATATCAAGGGCGTTAAAACTCCAAGTGAAAATAGGAAACTTGACGAAGAAACTGAATTTTCTAGGAAAGTTTATCTTTTTCACACAGGGTTTAGCCCGGGTTCAGTTGGGCTTGCCAATTTGAACACGAGCTACAGCTTTGGCAAAAAAGACCAATTTTCTTTGGAGCATCGCTCCTGCATCAAATTGCCTATTTTTGCTCTTGCTGTTACGCTCTTTGTATCATGTATTAACTAGCAAGTGCAACTTGCAAACTACTAGTAAGAGGAGAAAAACAAAATGGTTATGACTGACCCAATCGCAGACTTCCTAACTCGTATTCGTAACGCTAACCAAGCGAAACACGAAGTACTTGAAGTACCTGCATCAAACATCAAAAAAGGGATTGCTGAAATCCTTAAACGCGAAGGTTTTGTTAAGAACGTAGAAATCATCGAAGATGACAAACAAGGCATCATCCGTGTATTCCTTAAATACGGACCAAACGGTGAAAAAGTTATCACTAACTTGAAACGTGTTTCTAAACCAGGACTTCGTGTCTACAAAAAACGTGAAGATCTTCCAAAAGTTCTTAACGGACTTGGAATTGCTATCCTTTCAACTTCTGAAGGTTTGCTTACTGATAAAGAAGCTCGCCAAAAGAACGTTGGTGGAGAAGTTATCGCTTACGTTTGGTAAAATCTAGATACAAAGAGCGTCATGGGCAATGTGATAATAGGAAATCTGACAAAAAGTGTTAACACTCTAGGAAGATTTGTCTTTTTCACACAGACCATAGCTCGTGTTCAATTTAGCTGATTTACTGATCAGCTAAATAGAGAGTAAATTAGTTTAGGAGAAAAAGATGAAAGCTACTGAATTGAATGAAAAACTTATTGTTGCAGAAGACGCTTTGGCTGAATTGTCAAAAGATGACCTTGTATCTCTTTTATGTGAAATTGGTTATAGTCCTGCGGCTATTGATGTATTGACAGAATATCAGGAGTTTGTCAAAGCTTTTCGAAAGAAACTAGGTTTGCTCTAATCCGAATGCCCCCCGTGAAAACTGGCCATTCTGGCCTGACAATTTAACAGGAGAAAATAAACATGTCACGTATTGGTAATAAAGTTATCGTGTTGCCTGCTGGTGTTGAAATCACTAACAATGACAACGTTGTAACTGTAAAAGGACCTAAAGGAGAACTTACTCGTGAGTTCTCAAAAGATATTGAAATTCGTGTGGAAGGTACTGAAGTAACTCTTCACCGTCCAAACGATTCAAAAGAAATGAAAACAATCCACGGAACTACTCGTGCCCTTTTGAACAACATGGTTGTTGGTGTATCAGAAGGATTCAAGAAAGAACTTGAAATGCGCGGGGTTGGTTACCGTGCACAACTTCAA
>NZ_AJRC02000021.1:0-17264 GCF_000298695.2 Streptococcus sp. GMD3S
TTTGGCAACTGCTCTTTTTGAGCTTGATTAGCTTTACTTGAAGCAATTTCTTTTGTATCTGCTTTTTCTGATACTTGTGGTTTTGTTGCTTCTTGAGGTACTGGTTTGGTCGTTTCACCAGCTGTACCAACTTCGACGATGCGATTCTGAGCCATAACTTTATCATAGCTTTCTTTTTCAGTTCGCTTGCCATTTTCAACTTCGATTAAGTGAACACGGATACCTTGTCTTCCTTCTTGAAGGATGCGAGTTTGACCTGCTGGAAGCTGATCATTCTTTTGTTCCTGAACCTTGAAATCAATTGTTTCTTCTTCGATTACAAGTTCTGGTCTGTTAAGGACAAGATTCTTCACTTCGTCTTCTGGAAGAGAAGTTCCTGGTTTGGTTCCAACCAAGACGATGCGGTCTGTCGGTGCCTCTACCACTTCACGGAGTTTTTCTTCCTTACTTCCACTAGGATTAACCGCTGTGAAGATCCGTTCCTTACCAACTTTTCCTTCTTGTTCTACACGTGTTTCACCTAGATACAGTGTTGAATCCTTTTTCTCAACTGTCTTGTAGGCCAAATCTTTTTCAACAAATTCGAGTTTTGGAAGATCTTCTTGTACAGCAGCAACAGTCTTCTCAGAAACTGGTTTTTCCTTAGTCAACTGGATACGGTATTCCTTGACTTGTTTTCCACTTTCTGAAACAAGACGAACAAGTACTGGAAGGCTGTCTTCTCCACTATCTACAACTGTTGAAGCTACTTGATTACTTTCTTCGACTGAGACTTTTGGACGTTGACCTTTATAGGTGATTTGGTAGTCTTGACGATCTTCAGCGAAGTCAGGAAGTTCTTTTCCATCTACAAGAATTTTTGATTGGGTACTTTCTTGAGGCAATTCACTCGGTGCAAGGAAGGTCATCTCAATTATCGCAACACCCTTCTTATCCGCTTTGCGCTCCATACGCCATCTCATGGCTTTGGCTTTGACAGCTTTAAATGTTACGTTGATTTCATCACCAGCTGCGATGTCTTTATCCGCACGATAAGGCACAGCTTCCCAATTTTCTGGATTGTTAAATGGATGAGCTGCATCGTAGGCTTGGTAGTTAGAATAGTAGGTAGGCACTTCAAACTCTGGGCCAATATAACGTTCCAAAACGAGTTTAGATGGGGCATCTGTACCACTATCTGCAAAGAAGTGAAGTTTGGCTTGCGCTACAGTCCGTTCTACAATCTTACCATTTTCACGGAAGATCACACCTGCTGATACTTCTGGATTAGAAGATGGTGTTGGAGACCAGTTTGTCCAACGACGATTTTCTGAATGATTTCCGTCATTAAGATAGTCCACACGGTCATGGGAGTTTCTATCAATGTCGTTAGTGGCTGAAGCAAAGGCGCGGTTACTATTTTCATCATACTCTGGGTTATTTGAAAGAGCTTCACCAAGTTTGTCTGTCACTCGTACAGTGAACTCAGTAACAAGATCACTACCAAGGACACGACCTCGAACAGTAAATTGGCCTGCTTTAGTCAGATTTTCTGCTGGAACTTCTTCCCATTCCACTGCCAAGTCTTTTGTTTCGTAACCGTCTTTACCTGTGAAGTAAACAGGAACCTTAGTTGGCAATTCAAGCGGTTGCCCTACTTGTAGCAAGCGATCTTGTTTGACCGCGGCAACTGGTTTACGAGAGAGCAAGTCTTTATTGCTTGTAAAGTGTAGACGGTATTCTCCTAGGATGTCCCCATTTTCAGCCTTCGCGATAACACGAACTGGCTCACCTTCACGAACGCTTGGAACGACGGTAGCGAGACCATTGTTGCTGACACTTGCTGTTACTGCAGGAACTTTTCCATCTACTGACTCAAGGTAGTAGTCAGTCAAATCAGGGTTAAAGTTTGCTAAGTCTTTACCGTCAACTTGGATTCTTGTTTGTCCTTGTTTGGCTGCTGCGACTTGTTTTGCAAAGATTTGTACTTCTGTGATAGACGTTCCTTTCTTGCTATCAAGTCGAACCATACGAATGCGAACCGCATAGGTCTCAACTTTATCAAAGCTGAAATGATTCATTTCTCCAGCTTTTAATTGAGCTGGTGCTTTGAGATTGCTTACCTCTTTCCAGTTTGCAGGATCGTTAAAGGCATGGTTTTCCTCACCTACAAAGCTAGGGTTTTTAGGGGCTGTTGGAACGGTCTTACCGACATAATATTCAATCACATAAGACTTCGGTACACCAACTCCGTGGTCTTCGTGGAATCCGACACTTAGATTATCAACTGAACGTTTGCTCAAAATACCTGAATCTCCGAATAGGACACCAACTGAAGCTTCTGGATTAGTACGGTTCCAGTTTGTCCAACGATTAGCTGGGCGGTCATTAAAGGAAATCAATTTATCGTTGACGTTTGAAACAGGATCAGTTGGATTTGAGTCTGAAGCAAAGGCCAGTGGCAATTCTGATCCGGTCCATTGGTCAGAAATGTTTGCTCCCTTCTCAGTTTGAGCAGATACGCGAACATGAAGTTTAGTTGTTAATTGCGTACCTTCTAGGCGACCATTAACTGTAAAGACACCTTCCTTGGCGTATTGGTCTGGACGAATCGCATCCCAAGTAACCTTAGCTGATGAAACGTGGCCATTTGAATCGTAGGTACGAACGCTTTCTGGTAATTGTGGTGCTTCTGCAATTGGAGTTGTCACACTGACTTCTTCAACTGAAACGATGCCTTCTACAGATACTTTAGCACGCGCTTCAAGATCCAGACCTTCAACTTTACCTAGAATTTCAAAGGTTTGATAGTGGTCGAGTTTTTCTTTTGGAATGGCTTGCCAAGTGACTTTGTGGGCTTTAGGGAAACCTTTGTCATACTCTACTGTCACTGTAGCTGGAAGGCTTGGTTCTTGATGTAAATCTGTGACTACATTTACTGGGCGGATAGATTGGGCTACTTTTTTCTCAGTATTGGCCTGGATCGTGAGATCGATTTGACCTGTAGCCCCCTCATATTCTGCTTTGAGAGAGACTGTTCCTGGCTTATGCAACTCAAGCATTCCTTTACGAACCGCGACTTCCCCTTCACCACTTGTAGAGAAGGCCACTTTATCTGCTGGTAAAACTGCTTGTGTTCCGTCTTGATAGTGTGCAAGGACAGACAATTTCACCGTTTGGTCTTCTTTAAGACCGTCAGCTTGCTCTACTTGTAGGCTCAAGTGGTCAATTTTCGGTGCTTCTTCAAGGAATTGAATTGCATAGGTTTGAAGAGGTCCACCATCTTTTGGTTGAACATAGATGCTTGCACGCATGCCGTTTGCTGCACTTGCTTGGACTACAGTAACATCCGCATTTTCAGCACTTGCTACAACTTCTGGCAAGGATGCACCGTAAGCAAGAGTTCGATATTGCATTGGATGTTGACTAGTAAGGTCTGTAACGGCTTCACCACCAACGGTTACAGTTGGTACTACAGGTGCTGCAGCATTGCCTTCTTCTACCACAAGGGTAGCGTGAATAGTCTCACCACCCAGTTGACCAGTCATTTGAATACGTGATCCTGCAACTGACAGTTTAGCTTTATCTGCTTCCGAAATCTCCCACTTATCAACTTCGTATTCTTGTACGCTTCCATCCGTAACAGCAATAGAAACGTATTTATCAACAGCGCTCAAGTCTGTTCCTGGAGCAACACGCTTAACAGTTGGAAGCTCATTTGCGATTGCTAGAATTTCGACACGGGCCTCAACTTCGCGTCCGTCTGCCATACCTTTAACAGTCACAACTCCTGCTTGGCTCACATCAACTGAAGACCAAGTGACTGGACGTTTTTCACGACTGCCATCACTGTAGATAAAACCGACTGTCTTCGGCATTTTTGGCTCTTTCTCAATAACAGTACGTACTTTTGGTACTTCTGTACCTAAAACAGTTTTTTCTTGTCCTTCTTTCTTACCTGTAAAGACAGTGACTTGGTCCGATTTCAAGAGATCAGAGTGGGCAGTAAGGGTGAATTTACCTGCTTGCTCAGTTGATTTAACAATGGCAACCCCTTTACCGTTAAAGGCTCTGCGGATCCAAGAACCATCAGGTTGTGCCTTGTAGCGTTCACGGCTGGCTTGTTCCCCATTATCAACACCAACCAGTTGACCTTGTCCATGCAATTGGAAACGAACCAAATTATTGGCAGTTGGTACCACATTTCCTTGGCTGTCTACGATTTCATAGTAGATGTAAGTCAAGTCTTTTCCATCTGCAGCGATTGCGTGTTCTTCCTTGATGAGACGAACACCTGCAGGTTGACCTGCAGTGGTAATCTTGTCACGTGCAATTTCTTTACCAGCTTCATCACGAGCTACTGCTTCTAAGGTACCTGGTTGGTAAGCAACCTTCCACTCAAGATAGAGTTCCTTAGCATTGGCACCTTCTTGGTAGGTACGACCATCACTAGTTTGTTTTTTGTTGAACTTTTTAACACCGAGAGATTGACCGTTCAAGAACAATTCAACACTTGCAGCATTAGAGTAAGCGCGAACTGGAATCTTTCCTTGTGCATCTTCTACTTTAGAGGCCAAGTCTCTATTCTCCCAGTTCCAGTGAGGAAGAAGGTGAACCATTGGTTTCTTCTTGACAGAAACCCATTGGCTTTGGTAGAGGTAGAAGTCATGTTTTGGAATACCCGCTGTATCTACGATACCAAAGTAAGAGCTCTTAACGGGAGTTTGGTTTTGGTTGTGCCATGGTGTAGGTTCACCGATATAGTCCGTACCTGTCCAGATAAACTGTCCAGCATAGCCAGCGTTGTCACGATCAAACGTCCATGAATCTGTTGCCGTTTTACCCCAGCCAACTCGGTCATTACCATAGTCAGACTGTTCGTAATGACGCTCAGGTCCGTTACTATGTTTCAATTCCTGTTCAGGGCGATAGTAACTTCCACGTGTACGGGTAGCTGAAGATGTTTCGGAACCGTAAATCAACCAGTTTGGATGTTTCGCACGAAGTTTCTTGTAGTTGTCTTCTGAATAGTTGAAACCAACTGCATCCAGTTCATTAGCAATTTTCTCATGATCACCGCTACCATCACCAAAGCGGAACTTATCTGCTCCCATGGTAACATAACGTGTAGTATCAACATCTTTAATCACTTTTACTAAGCGTTTAACCGTTGCAAGAGAGTGAGCATTACCATTGGCTTCACCGATTTCGTTTCCGATAGACCACATGAAGACAGCTGGGTTATTTTTATCTCTTTCGACCATGGTACGAAGATCGTAGTCAGACCATTTTTCACCTTTTCTAGCTTCTGGGTGAGTGGCATCTTTTTCAAAGAAACGTCCGTAGTCATATGGTTTCTTGCCACCATACCACGTATCAAAGGCCTCTTCCTGAACCAGCAAACCAAGTTCTGCTGCGATTTGCAAGGTCTGTGGACTTGCAGGGTTATGAGTTGTACGGATGGAGTTAACGCCCATCTCCTTCATTTGTTTGAGACGACGGTATTCTGCTTTATAATTTTCTTCTGCTCCAAGCGCTCCGTGGTCATGGTGCAAGGAAACACCATGGAATTTAATTCGTTCACCATTCAAAGAGAAACCTTCATTTGGAGTCCAATGATAGTAACGGTAACCAAACAAATCTTTCTTAGCATCGACTAATTGACCATCACGGTAAACACGCGTAACCAGTTCATACAAGGCAGGTTTGTCATTTAAAACGGTCCAGAGTTTTGGTTGTTCAACTTCTAGAATCGCATCAAGACTTGTTGACTCATGTGCTTTCAAGGTACGGCTCGCTGTACGAACCAAGCCTGTTACAGCCTGACCACCACGTTCAACGATTTGATACTCTGCCACCAGTTCATGGTCTTTATCGTCTGTATTGACAATCTTGCTGGCTACATGAGTTTCAACCTTGCCATGTTGCTGTTGTTCAAGTTTTGGTGTTAAGATAGTTGTTCCATTTTTCTCAACATGAACCTTATCTGTCACTTGCAAGGTCACATCACGGTAGATACCACTACCTGAGTACCAACGGCTACTTGGCTGTTTGTTAACCGCATGGACAGCAATCACATTCTCACGACCATCTTTGTGAAGATATTTTGTGATATCGTATGAGAACTGGTTATAACCATTTGGATAATGCCCCACTAACTGACCATTGACATAGACTTGAGAGTCCATGTAGACACCATCAAAGGTCACACGAACATTTTTCTTGAGATCTTTTTCATCAAGTTTAAAGGTCTTGCGATACCAAGCTTCACCACCATTGAGCTGTCCACCCTCGTTTTGGGCAGGTGACTGATGGTCAAAATCGTTAAAGATACTCCAGTCGTGTGGGAGATCCAATTTTTGCCATGACGAAACATCTGCATCTGGTTTCACAGCTTCTTTGGAGTTTGCATTGAGTTTAAAGTGCCAATTTTGATTAAAATTCACTTTTCTATCTTCAATCATTTGATTCACTTCTTCATTTGTCGCAGCTTTCAACTCTTCCTTGACAGGCTTTTCTTGACTTGAAGCTTGAGATTCTACCTTTGGAGCTGTTTCTTCAGGTTTTAGAGATGCTTTCTCCTCTTTTGGAGCTACAGGTTCCTCTTCTTTCACCTCTGGTTTGCTTGCTTCAATTGGAGCAGCTTGACTTTGGTCGACACTTGCAGCATCCTTGTGCTCTGCTACAGCTTGATTTTCTTTTTCCTCCACTGCCGGACTTTCCTCTTTTGCTTGTTCAACAGTGTGAGTAATTGGAGTTTCATCCGCGAAAACTGGTGATTCTCCAATGACACTTCCTCCAAATAGAACCGCACAGGTTCCAATCATGACAGAGCAAGCGCCTACGGCAAACTTACGAATGCTGTAGACTCTTTTACGATTCCAATGGCCTTTTTCCATAAAATCCTCCTTTAGTAACCGCTTCCATTTATTTGTAAGCGTATTACTTTTTCATAGCCTTTTACCCTTATTTTATAAAATAATATAGGAAATTTCAATACCCTAAACACAAAAATCATATTTTTGATTGTTTTTTCTAAAATTTGTAGAAGATTCGAAAAAAGTGAATGTAGATTTAGAACAAAAACAAACAAATTTTTGACACTCAGTTCAATATTATAAAAAAAGTTCCTTTTGTAAGGAACTCCTTTTACTTATAATTAAAGATCCCCCCTGCCAACTTATCAGCTAGCTTGGGAAAGAGGGTATAAAACTTATGGGCTAGATTCAACAAAACTGGGAGATTGAGTTCCCGTTTGTTTTTTCCTATGATTTTGACAATCTTTCTAGCGACTACATCTGGTTCTAAGAGAAAGCGGTCAACCGACTTGAGGTAGCTCCCATCTGGGTCTGCCTGGTCAAAAAAGGCAGTACGAATCGGTCCTGGATTAACCGTCGTTACATAGACACCATAGGGCATCAGTTCGAGACGCAGAGCGTTTGAAAATCCAATAGCCGCAAACTTGGTCGCTGAGTAGAGACTGGACTTACTAGTCGCTATCAAACCTGCCATGCTGACGATATTGATGATGTGGCCTTTTCGGCTTTCCTTCATGCGAGCTCCAAGACGACGAGACAGATTCATCAGAGCAAAGGTATTGACCTCAAACATCTGGTGAATGTCTTGATCAGAGATCTTGTCGAAATCTTCAAAAATTCCATAGCCAGCATTGTTAATCAAGACATCAATCTTGCCATAACGGAGATAGAGGTCAGCTACCAGAGCTTCTAGGGCTGAGTCATCAGTAATATCGATTTCAATCCATTCTACATGAGGATGCTTTGCATATAGTTGGGCTAGTTTTTCCTTGTTTCTACCTAGTAAGATGAGTTGGTCATTTGGCAAGAGTTTGACCATTTCTTGGGCTAAGCCACCGCTTGCCCCAGTGATGATGATGGTACGCATCTCTATTCCTTTCAAAGTTTTGATCAATTTAATGAAATCTTTTTCCAGCTAAATAATGAGCATAGGCTTGATCAATGACAGGAGCAAACAGATGATAATCCTCCCAGCTACCTAAAAATTCTAAAGGCAAGTCATATAAGTCATTGACTACAAATTCGGAATAATCATCCATATACTGATGTTCATAATAGTCATTTACAAAAGCCTGAAAATCCTTTGTAATATCCATTGTTCCCAGTTTACCATCGCACCAGTCTAAAAGATAATCAACACCCAAAGTTTGCTCGTTTTTTAAACTTTGGAATACCGTTTCTTCATCAGGAAACATCAATTCTTTTGCATCATGCAGGATGAGCCAAGTAACGAAAAAACCGATATGATTCGCAGCCCAACGATAAATCTCCCGATAATCTTTTTGAGTTAACTCTTCTTTTTGTAATGAATAGCTGTGCAAGTAGTTGGTTAAGGCATTCTCAAAATACCAATCCGCTTTATCCAATAAACGATTTTCAACAGTCATCTTAATTCCCTCTCAACGAACTGTAACATTATAACTCAACCTCTTCCAAGTCTTTGACGACATGGACATTCTCAAAAATACTAGCTGCATCTTTCTTAAGCTGACTAATATCCTTTGATAGGAAGCGGGCACTGATATGGTTGAGCAAGAGGCGCTTAGCACTGGCTTCTGCTGCTACTTGTGCTGCCTGCATATTGGTTGAGTGACCGTGATTGCGAGCAATTTTTTCATCTCCCTTGCCATAAGTCGACTCATGGACAAGGACATCGGCATTGACAGCTAAACGCACACTAGCATTGGTTTTACGGGTGTCACCCAGAATGGTGATAATCTTACCTGGACGGGGAGCTGAGATATAGTCTGCTGCCTTGATTTCAGTTCCATCTTCGAGAACAACGTCCTGGCCGTTTTTGATCTTTCCAAAAAGCGGACCAAATGGAACACCAGCAGCCTTAAGTTTTTCAGCATCCAAGGTCCCTTCTAGATCCTTTTGCATGACACGATAACCAACGCAGAAAATAGTGTGGTCCAGCTCCTCTGCATACACAGTGAATTTATCGGTCTCAAAGATTTTCCCTAGAGAATCTTGGTCAAACTCATGAAAATGAATGCGGTAAGGCAGACGAGAGCCTGACACACGAAGGCTGGTTAAGACAAATGACTTGATTCCTTGCGGTCCATAGATGTCCAAATCTGTCTGCTCTTCATTGGCCTGAAAAGCACGGCTAGAGAGAAATCCTGGCAATCCAAAGATGTGGTCTCCATGCAGGTGGGTGATAAAGATTTTGCTGACCTTCCGTGGTCGAATCGTGGTTTCCAGAATGCGATTTTGCGTTCCTTCTCCACAGTCAAAGAGCCAAACTTCGTTAATCTCATCCAAGAGTTTCAGGGCGAGACTTGAAACGTTGCGGGCTTTAGAGGGCTGACCGGCCCCTGTTCCTAAAAATTGAATATCCATTCGATACTTTCTAATTAATCAATATATAACATAGCTGTGCGATTTTCCGATCGGAAATAGCGACTGCCAGAAAAAGCAACAGCTTCTTGCAGTAAATCCTCTTGGCTGTAGCCTTTGAGACGCTTGCGACCATCTGCTAAACTTTCTAAATCAGTCAAAGCTGTGAGATTCTTCACACTAACAACTTCTTCATCTCCGACAGGCTTCATGTAAATCTTTCCAGACTCCTCAAAGACTAGTTGATGGGGGAAAATTTGCGCAATCTCAAAAAGTAAGTCATCCGAGATTTCCTCTTCATTTTCAGAGAAAATTCGCCCCAAGCCCTCACTCTCATAGCAAAATCCAAAAGATTTGCCAGATAAATTAAGACGAATAAAAGGCTTATTTTCAAAGGTGAAACTTGGATCAGCATTGTAGAGATTCAGTTCATGACTGACTTCTAAAAAATAATCCGTCGCAGCTTCAGGACTCTTTTTCTGGTAGAGTTCAGCAAAGTAGGCATTGACTACACTCGGAGGAGGTGTGATGAGAGCCAACTGCTCTTGCTCTGTTTTGCCAGCTAGAAGTTGATCCAGATAGACCTTATCCAAACTTGTATAACCCCCATACTTTAGAGCCAAGGTTTTAATATCAGTCATAAAATTCCTCTAACCTCCATTTGTTTTTCTCGGAAATGTAGCCTGTAATCACTTCTCCATCATCTTGGTAGTCACGATCTTCAAGAATCGCTACACTTTCCAAATCATGAATCTTGTAGGACTTAGAAAAAGGCACCCGTAGAGTAAAGGCTTCAAAAATCTCCTTGATTTTTTCTAAAAATAAAGCCTGCAACTGCTCACGACTATCCTCAGACTTGGCAGAAATGAGGGCATACGGCGTTTGAGTAGGCGTAAAATCCTCCACCAAATCCGCTTTATTGTAAAGAGTCAAGCGAGGAATATCCTCCATATCCAAGTCTTTCATGATAGACAGAACCGTTTTTTCATGCTCCTCGTGATAAGGATTGCTGGCATCGATGACATGAACCAAAAGATCCACATGCTTGCTTTCTTCCAAAGTTGACTTGAAACTGGACACCAATTCAGTTGGCAAATCCTGGATAAAACCAACCGTATCAGTCAAGGTAACCTGAAGATTGCCCCCAAGATGGATACTCTTTGTCGTCGCATCCAGGGTCGCAAACAGCTCGTCTGCTTCGTACTGGGTCTTACTGGTTAAGCTGTTCATGATAGTTGATTTCCCAGCATTGGTGTAGCCAATCAAGCCAATCTTAAAGGTGCTTGACTCCAAGCGTTTTTCTCTGACTGTCGCCCGATTTTTCTCTACCACCTTGAGCTGGCGTTCGATATCTGTGATTTGATTGCGAACACTACGACGGTTCAGTTCCAACTGACTCTCACCTGGACCACGGGAACCAATTCCCCCTGCCTGACGGCTGAGCATGATTCCTTGACCAACCAAGCGAGGCAAGAGATATTTGAGCTGGGCTAGGTGGACTTGGAGTTTCCCTTCATGGCTTCGAGCCCGCATAGCAAAGATATCCAAAATCAACTGCATACGGTCAATGACCTTGACACCCAGAACTTCCTCTAGATTGACATTTTGCCGTGGTGTCAGACGGTTGTTGACAATGACAGTAGTAATTTCCTCAGCATCCACCATGAGCACAATTTCTTCCAACTTACCAGATCCGACAAAAGTCTTGGAGTCATACTTTTCACGTTTTTGCCTGTAGCTATCTACAACGACTGCTCCAGCAGTCTTAGCCAGACTGGCCAACTCTTCCATGGACAGGTCAAAATTATCCATGCCCTGCAGTTCAACACCAATTAGCAGGACCCGTTCTTCTTTTTTCTCCGTTTCAATCATTTAAAAACTCCTCAATCTGGCTTAGAATACGCTCCTTCACGCCAGACTCTCCTATCTGATAAAAGGTCACCTGCATGCGATTACGGAACCAGGTCAACTGACGCTTGGCAAAACGACGGGTAGCCTGTTTGAGACTCTCACTAGCTTCCTCTAAAGTCTGCTCCCCACGGAAATATGGAAATAGTTCCTTGTAGCCAATTCCTTTGGCTGCCTGCGCATCAGGGTAATGGTCAAAAAGCCACTTGGCCTCATCCAAAAGCCCAGCCTCAAACATTAGATCCACTCGGTTGTTGATACGTTCATAAAGCTGACTACGCTCATCATCTAAGCAGATAATCAGAGGTTCATACAAAGTCTCTTGATTTTCCAAATCCTGACCAAAATGGGCAATCTCCAAGGCACGCATAGCACGACGACGGTTAAACTGGGGAATTTCAAGACCTGCTTGCTCCACGAGATGGGCTAATTCCTCATCTGAATAAGGCTCCAAGCTAGCCCGATAAGCTAAAATCTCCTCATGAGGTGTTTCTCCACCTAGATGGTATCCTTCCAGCAAGCTCTGGATATAAAGCCCTGTACCACCCGCGATAATAGCAAGCTTACCACGGTTATGAATATTCTCAATAGCCTTCTTAGCTTCTGAAACAAAATCAAAAGCCGAGTAAGACTCGGTCACCTCTCTGACATCAATCAAATGATGAGGAACAGCTGCTTGCTCCTCTGGGCTAGCCTTGGCCGTCCCAATATCTAGCCTTCTGTATACTTGCTGACTGTCACCGCTGACCACCTCTCCACCAAAGCGCTTAGCTACTTCAATAGCAAGGGCTGTTTTCCCAACAGCAGTCGGTCCAACAATCACAATTATTTTTGTTTTCATCTTTTTTCCTTGAAAAATTTCCATTTTTTCGTTACTATTATTATATCACAAAAAGTTAAGTCAGAAAAATGCTACCACTTAAGGAGCCTGGCTGATTGGAAAGATAAAGGAGGAAGACTCATGGCTAAAGGATTCGCTAAAGGTCTTGTAACAGGTGTCGCAGGAACTGTCGCTGCCGTTGCAGGTGCAGTATACGCAATTAAAAAGAAAGTGATTGAGCCAGAAGAGCAAAAAGCAGCTTTCATCGAAGAAAACCGTAAAAAAGCAGCTCGCCGTCGCGTATCACATTAAGCAACAAAAGAAGTTGAGAAATCTCAACTTCTTTTTATTTTCTTTTATAGTCAATGAAAATCAAAGAGCAAACTAGGAAGCTAGCCGCAGGTTGCTCAAAGCACTGCTTTGAGGTTGTGGATAGAACTGACGAAGTCAGTCACCATACCTACGGTAATGCGACGCTGACGTGGTTTGAAGAGATTTTCGAAGAGTATTAAATAGCCAAATCAAACTTCAGTTGTGGCTTAACCGGATCATAGTCAACTAACTCAAAGTCCTCCGCTTTGATATCAAAGAAATTGGTCCCATCAGGAACATTTAAAACCAAGCGTGGTTGGCAGTTTGACGGCTCACGACGAAGCAATTCCTGAGCTTGTTCAAATTGATTATCGTAGATATGAAGGTTGTTGATAAAATAGAAAAACTTCCCAACCTTCCAGCCAAAGTGTTTAGCAATCATCATTTGAAGAGCTACGTACTGCATAGCGTTAATGTGGTGAGCCACCAGCATGTCATTCGAACGCTGGGTCAAAGTCGCATCCAGATAGATTTCCCCATCAACCCGACGGACATCAAACATGGTCTGAAAGGCGCATGGAAGAAGACCATCTGTCTCCTCAAAAGCTTGGTAATCCCAGAGCGAGATGATATTGCGGCGGTTCCAAGGGTTGGCTTCTAACTGCTTGAGAATCTTGTTGATGATATCGTGTTTCTTAACAACTGCCCCATAGCGCTCACCGATGGTCCCCGTTTCTCCCACTTCCCAGTCATTCCAGTAGTGAACATTGTACTTGTTATTAAGCACTTCTAGGCTATTAGACTGGTCTTGGTAAATCCAGAGCACTTCCTTGATGGCAGATTTGATCGCAATGGGACGCAAGGTCGTGATGGGGAATTCCCCTTTAGACAAATCATACTCCGCAAAGGCACCCGTTACGTACTTGGAGTTGGCAACAGTCCCATCCTTGTACTTGGGACGAGCCTGCTCAGAAAAGACACCTTTTTTGAGGATTCGTTCAATATTTTCTTTAAAAATCGTATCTGCTTTTGTCATTTACTCTCACCTCATTTATTGTCCTAACTAGTATAGCATAAAAAAAGAAAGGAGGAAAATCACTGGCTTTAAAGTAGTGTTTTTCTCCTTTTATGATCTTATTGCAATACAAGTGATGCTGCTCCGATAACTCCAGCGTCATTTCCTAGAGTTGCAAGAGCTAGTTTAGTTGTTGTGCGTACTTGTGGGAAGGTATTTTCATCGTAGACTTTTTGAACACCTTGGAGAAGGAATTCTCCAGCTGCTGACACCCCACCACCGATAACGATTGTTGATGGGTTTAGGATTGAGCCGATATTAGCACAAGCGATTCCCAAGTAACGTGAGAAGTTTCGGTAAACGATCAAGGCAAGGTCATCCCCTTCTTTTGCAAGGTCAAAGACAGTTTTAGCAGTTACTTCTTCACCGTCATCAATCAAGCGTTTCAAGGCTGCATCGCCTTCGTATTCATCTGCATAACGACGAGTCAAGTTGACAATCCCTGTTGCGGAAGCAACTGTCTCAAGACAGCCTTTTTTACCACAGGTACATGCGATTGGTTGGTCAAAGTCAACAGTGATATGACCAAGCTCACCAGCAGCACCAGCAACACCGTGGAGCAATTTGCCTTCAGCCACGATACCGCCACCAACACCTGTACCAAGTGTCATAAAGACAACGTCTGGTTGGTTTTCACCAGCACCCATCCAACGCTCACCAAGAGCAGCTACGTTGGCATCATTATCGATAAAGAATGGAATCCCCAAGGCTTTTTCAATCTTTTCTTTAATCGGTTGAAGGGTTTTCCAGTTTAGGTTGTAGGCACCGATAACAGTTCCTTTTTCACGGTCAACCACACCAGGTGATCCCATCCCAATCCCTCGGAAGTCTGTGGCTGACAATCCAAGCAAGTCCAAACGATGCTGAATAGACTCAATCATATCATCTACAATATGGCTTCCTTCATCCAAAATGTTGGTCTTGATAGACCATTTTTCTTGGATTTCTCCCTCTTGAGTTAAAATTGCGAACTTGACAGATGTACCACCAAGGTCAATCCCAATAATCTTTTGACTCATCGTCTTCTCCTTTTTAATTGAAAATGCTTACAGATATAGTATAACAAAATCGTCCATTTTGTGCAAAGGTTTGCATTAACTTCCTAGAAATTATTCTGATTTATGGTTTCCAAAGACCAGAACCATCTACGTAGTATCTGCCACCATCAACTCGCTCATTCTTTGCCATTTTACCATCTGATTTCAAATAGTAATTTCCTTGCCAAGTATTACGAGCGTATGAACCATCTGATTTCAAGTAGTACCAAGATTGATAAGAAGAGTCATATATCCACTCACCTTGTGCCATTTTACCGTTCGCTTTGAGATAAAAAGCGCCTTGCCAAGCATTTTGGGCATAGGATCCATCTGATTTCAAATAATACCAAGCTTGGTATGATGAATCATAAATCCATTCACTTTGAGCCATCTTTCCGTTTGCTTTAAGGTAGTAACTTCCTATCCATGTGTTTCGTGCATACGAACCATCCGATTTGAGATAATACCATCCCTTGTAATATGAGTCATATATCCACTCACTCTGAGCCATTGTTCCATCTGATTTGAGATAGTAATCTCCTTTCCAAGAATTGGTTACTAGATTACCATTGTCAGAATAATAATACCAATATCTATCCTGCTTAACCCATCCACTAGAAGAAACTCTATTCTGTGGACTAGACTGGCGTGGTTTAAAGACTCCCCGAGGTGCATTTGCACGTTCACAAGCTATCCCATCACCATCTTTGTCTAGTCTTGAAGAATATCCAGGCTCTCCTCTATGGATATCAGAATAACCATTTTCCCATGCTTCTTTACAACTAGAAAAATGAATATTTTCTTCTGCACTAACCGGTTGAGCAAACAAACCTAAAATTGGAAAAACAGTAAGAATCACTTTCAGCAAAATTGTTTTTTTCATCATTTCCTCCTATAAAATGACATCGTTTTCTTTTTATTTTATCAAACTTAATTCAACAATTCAATATATACATTATATTTTTTGATTTATAAAGTTTATTTAGAATTCACTTCCAACTCATACAAGCCTCTGACTGCATTAGAGCCATAGATAGTTTCCGCTTGGTCCAAGTCTGGCACAGTCAGAACTTTTTCCTCTGCCTGTCCTGTTTCCAGCAAATGCTGGCGGTAGATTCCTGGCAAAATCCCTAGATTGATAGGAGGTGTGTAGAGCTTACCATTAATTTTTAAGACCAGATTTCCAATAGAGGTTTCAAGCAATTCTCCTGCTACATTATGGTAAATGATTTCCTGTTCCCCTAGACTTAAGTGTGGTCTATGGGTTGTTTTAAAGTAGGTAAATGATTGATTCAAATCTGCCTCTTGCAGACAAAGTTTGGCTTTGCAGAAACTTGGACTGAAGGGTGTTAAGATTTGGCGACTGAGTTCTATCTCTCCCGATTTGCTGAGACTAATTCGTAAGCGGTAGTCTTGATTAACATCACAAACTTGACACTCTTTCTCTATCTTTTGTCTCAGGTTTTCTGGATCAAAAGGATAGGCAAAATATCGACTAGCCTTTGTCAGTCTTTCCAGATGTTGATCTTCAAACAGCAGTTGTTTTTGGCTGATTTTCCCAGTCGTAATCAGTTGGAAACGTGCTTGTTTACGATAGAGAACAGCCGCCTTTTGATGAACCTCACGGTATTCAGATTCCCAAGTGCTATCCCAAGTAATCCCTCCGCCAACTCCATAGATGGCTTTTTCTTGGTACAGTTGAATAGTCCGAATGGCGACATTGAAAATCCGTCGTCCATTTGGAAGCAAGAGACCAATCGTTCCGCAGTAGACTCCTCTGGGTTGGGGCTCCAAGTTCTTGATGATTTCCATGGTCGCAATTTTGGGAGCTCCTGTGATAGATCCACATGGAAAGAGCGAACGGAAGATTTCAACTAGGTCCACATCCGGTCGTAACTGACTCTTAATGGTCGAAGTCATTTGCCAAACGGTTGAATACTGCTCCACTTGGCAAAGACACTCCACGTGCTCACTACCCACTTCGGAAATACGGTTCATATCGTTGCGCAAGAGATCTACAATCATCATATTCTCAGAGCGATTTTTAGGATCCTGTTCTAGCCAACTAGCCTGTTCTAAATCTTCTTGGTTAGTCACTCCCCGCTGGGTTGTTCCTTTCATTGGGCGAGTCGTTAATTCCCGGTCATTTTGCTCAAAAAAGAGCTCTGGGCTCATGGAAATCACCGCCATCTCGTCATGTTCAACATAGGCATTGTAGCCCGCCTCCTGCTCTACCACCATGCGATTGTAGATGGCAAAAGGATTGGCACTTAAGTCTTGCTTGAGTTGGACGGTGTAATTTACCTGATAGGTGTCCCCCTGACGCAAATGATGGTGAATCTGGGAAATAGCTTTTTCATAGTTCTCTGCAGATGTTTGTTCCCGCCACTTTGAAGGCAAATCTACTTCCTCATAAGTCAGTGGAATAGGGGATGTTTCCACCCTATCATGAACGGTAAAGTAAAGCAAATACTCGCCCAGTAAAGGAGCTTTATGAACTGCTAGTTTCTCCTCAAAAGCAGGTGCAGCCTCGTAACTGACGTAGCCCACCACATAATAGCCTTGTTCTTGGTAGCTTTCCACCTGTGCTAGCAAGTCCGCCACTTCTGATAAATCTCTCGTTTTTAACTCTTTGATCGGCTGGGTAAAGGTGTATCTCTCCCCTAAAGCCCTAAAATCAATCACTGTTTTTCTATGCATATCTTAAGTATAGCACAAAAAAGCCGACCTAGAACAGCTAAATCCAGCTTTGT
>NZ_AJRC02000020.1:0-17510 GCF_000298695.2 Streptococcus sp. GMD3S
AAAACTCCAGATCAACCGGAGCCATCAAAACCAGAAGAGCCAACATATGAGACAGAGAAACCATTGGAACCAGCTCCAGTAGCACCAAGCTATGAAAATGAGCCAACTCCACCGGTAAAAACTCCAGATCAACCAGAGCCATCAAAACCAGAAGAGCCAAATTATGATCCATTGCCAACTCCGCCGCTAGCACCAACTCCTAAGCACTTGCCAACACCACCAGCGGTGCCAACAGTTCACTTCCATTACAATCGTCTATTTGCACAACCTCAGATTAATAAAGAAATTAAAAATGAGGATGGAGTAGATATCGACCGTACTCTAGTTGCTAAGCAGTCTGTAGTGAAGTTTGAGTTGAAAACGGAAGCTTTAACTGCAGGGCGTCCAAAAACAACTTCGTTTGTATTGGTAGATCCACTTCCAACTGGCTATCAGTTTGATTTGGAAGCAACCAAGGCTGCAAGCAAAGGTTTTGAAACAAGCTATGACAAAGCTAGTCACACTGTAACCTTTAAGGCTACTGAGGAGACCTTGGCAGCTTTCAATGCAGATTTGACAAAATCCTTTGAGACTCTATATCCAACTGTTGTTGGTCGTGTCTTGAATGATGGGGCGACTTATACAAACAACTTTACATTGACAGTCAACGATGCCTACGGTGTCAAGTCAAACATTGTTCGTGTAACGACTCCAGGTAAACCAAATGATCCTGACAATCCAAATAACAACTACATCAAGCCTTTGAAAGTTAACAAGAACAAGCAAGGTGTGAATATTGATGGCAAAGAAGTTCTAGCTGGTTCAACGAACTACTATGAACTCACATGGGATTTGGACCAATACAAGGGAGATAAATCTTCTAAAGAAGCGATTCAAAATGGTTTCTACTATGTGGATGATTATCCAGAAGAAGCCTTAACCCTTCAACCAGAATTGGTTAAGATCCGTGATCTAGAGGGCAATCTTGTATCAGGTATCAGTGTTCAACAGTTTGATAGTTTAGAAGCTGCGCCTAAGAAGGTTCAAGATCTGTTGAAGAAAGCAAACATCACTGTTAAAGGTGCTTTCCAACTCTTCTCAGCTGATAATCCAGCCGAATTCTACAAGAACTATGTAGCAGCAGGAAAATCATTGCTCATCACAGATCCGATGACAGTTAAACCTGAATTTGGTCAAACGGGTGGTAAGTATGAAAACAAAGCCTACCAAATTGATTTTGGAAATGGCTATGCTACAGAAGTAGTTGTCAATAATGTACCGAAAATCACACCTAAAAAAGATGTGACAATCAGTATGGATCCAAGCAGTGACAATATCGATGGCCAAACAATTCCGTTGAACCAGTACTTCAATTATCGTTTAATTGGTGGTTTGATTCCACAAAATCATTCTGAGGACTTAAATGACTATAGTTTTGTAGATGATTATGACCAAAAAGGTGATCAATACACTGGAAATTATAAAGTTCTTGCCAAGGTTGATATCCGATTGAAAGACGGTCGTGTTATCAAGGCAGGGACAGACTTAACAGCTGAAACACAGGTTGAACATGATAAAGATAAGGGAATGATTACCATTCGCTTCAAGGAAGAATTCCTTCAAGAGATTCAGTTGGATTCTCCATTCCAAGCTGAGACTTATATTCAAATGAAACGAATTGCTGTCGGAACCTTTGAAAATACCTATGTAAATACTGTGAATAAAGTTGCTTACGCTTCAAACACAGTTCGCACGACAACGCCAGAACCTAAGAAACCAGGGGAGCCAACAACTCCTACTCCAAATCCAAAAGGTAACCCTACTCTACCTCAAACAGGTACAAATGATTCAAGCTACATGCCATATCTTGGTCTAGCAGCTTTAGTAGGAGTTTTAGGACTTGGTCAGTTGAAACGTAAAGAAGACGAAAGTAACTAAGCTCTGAATTTAAATAGAAAAGAGGAACTCTGTTTCCTCTTTTTTATAGCCCTAAATTAAAAACGCTTCCTATTGATTTTCACTCATAAAATCAACTAATTTATGTTAAAATGGTAGTAGAAAGTTGAGATTATGAGTTATTTTAAAAAATATAAATTTGATAAGTCACAGTTCAAGCTTGGTATGCGAACTTTCAAAACGGGGATTGCTGTATTTATAGTTCTCTTGATTTTTGGTTTTTTTGGCTGGAAGGGGCTTCAAATCGGAGCATTGACAGCGGTCTTCAGTCTACGAGAGAGCTTTGATAAGAGCGTCCATTTTGGAACTTCGCGTATCTTAGGAAATAGCATTGGCGGTTTTTACGCCCTTGTCTTTTTCCTCTTAAACACTTTATTTCATGGAGCCTTTTGGGTAACCTTACTAGTTGTTCCGATTTGCACCATGTTAACCATTATGACAAACGTTGCCATGAATAACAAGGCAGGAGTTATTGGTGGTGTAGCAGCCATGTTGATCATTACCCTATCAATACCAAGCGGAGAAACATTTTTGTACGTGTTTGCGCGCGTATTTGAAACATTTATGGGAGTTTTTGTCGCAATCCTTGTAAATTATGATATTGAGCAACTGAAACTCTTTTGGGAGAAAAAAAGAAAATAATGTTACATTTTATGACATTATTCGTTGACGTATGTCTTTTTTTAGACTATAATAGACAGGAAGAAGGAAATTGTAAATGAAGGAAAGAGAATTTCGCCGAAATATGGCTGTTTTTCCTATCGGCAGTGTTATGAAATTGACCGATCTCTCGGCGCGTCAGATTCGTTATTATGAAGATCAAGAGTTGATCAAACCTGATCGAAACGAAGGGAACCGTCGCATGTATTCGTTGAATGATATGGATCGTCTGCTTGAAATCAAAGATTATATCTCTGAAGGTCATAATATTGCTGCGATTAAGAAAAAATATGCTGAACGCGAGGCGAAGTCCAAGAAAGCTGTGAGTCAGACGGAAGTGCGTCGTGCACTCCACAATGAACTCCTCCAGCAGGGGCGCTTTGCTTCAGTACGGTCACCCTTTGGTCGCGGTTAGGCAATCGCAAGTAGTCATATATATTAAGGAGAAAACCCATGCCAATCACAGCTGCAGATATTCGTCGTGAAGTCAAGGAAAAAAATGTTACCTTTATCCGTCTCATGTTTTCAGATATTCTGGGAACCATGAAAAACGTCGAAATTCCTGCTACAGATGAACAGTTAGATAAGGTCTTGTCAAACAAAGCCATGTTTGATGGCTCTTCTATTGAAGGTTTTGTACGTATCAATGAGTCAGATATGTACTTGTACCCAGACTTGGATACATGGACAGTCTTCCCTTGGGGAGATGAAAATGGAAGTGTTGCAGGTTTGATCTGTGATGTCTATACAACAGAAGGCGAACCATTTGCAGGTGACCCTCGTGGTAATCTGAAGCGTGCACTTCGTCATATGGAAGAAGTAGGATTCAAATCTTTCAACCTTGGTCCAGAACCAGAATTCTTCCTATTTAAGTTGGATGAAAATGGGGATCCGACTCTTGAGGTAAATGACAAGGGTGGCTACTTTGATTTGGCCCCTACTGACCTTGCAGACAATACGCGTCGTGAAATCGTGAATGTCTTGACCAAAATGGGATTTGAAGTAGAAGCAAGTCACCACGAGGTTGCGGTTGGTCAACATGAAATTGACTTCAAGTATGATGAAGTCCTCCGTGCCTGTGACAAGATTCAAATCTTTAAACTCGTTGTTAAAACTATTGCTCGCAAACATGGTTTGTACGCAACCTTTATGGCAAAACCAAAATTTGGTATCGCTGGATCAGGTATGCACTGTAATATGTCCTTGTTTGATGCGGAAGGAAACAATGCCTTCTTTGATCCAAATGATCCAAAAGGAATGCAGTTATCTGAAACGGCCTACCATTTCCTTGGTGGTTTGATCAAACATGCTTACAACTATACTGCTATCATGAACCCAACAGTTAACTCATACAAACGTTTGGTTCCAGGTTATGAAGCGCCTGTTTACATTGCTTGGGCTGGTCGTAACCGTTCGCCACTTGTGCGCGTACCAGCTTCACGTGGTATGGGAACTCGTCTTGAGTTGCGTTCAGTGGACCCGATGGCAAACCCATACATCGCTATGGCAGTTCTATTGGAAGTTGGTTTGCATGGTATTGAAAACAAAATCGAAGCACCAGCTCCTATCGAAGAAAATATCTATATCATGACAGCGGAAGAGCGTAAGGAAGCTGGAATTACTGACCTTCCATCAACGCTTCACAACGCCTTGAAAGCCTTGACTGAGGATGAAGTGGTCAAGGCAGCCCTAGGTGAACACATCTACACGAGCTTCCTTGAAGCTAAACGTATCGAGTGGGCTAGCTATGCAACCTTTGTGTCACAATGGGAAGTTGATAATTATCTTGATTTGTATTAAGAACATAAAAAAGATTGTCTGATTGGGCAATCTTTTTTATTATTGCAAATTTTTAAATGTATTTCGTTGCTGTTTTTAGTATAGTTATTATATAGAAAAACAGAAAACAAGAAAGAGTGAATTATGCATTAAAAAGAAATAATATTCTGAAAATAATTAGAAAATAACGTCCAATCATTTTCATTATACCTATTTAATGCAGTAGTGTGGCGGGTTTAGCGTGGGAAAGAAAAAAGTTTACAATTTGACAACATATTTCTTGAAATACGAATTAGTAAATGATAAAATGTTTTTTGGAATGGATGAGTTTTGGAGAGTTTATAAATTATTTAATATATTATTTACTCAAGTTCTACTCGCCATATTTCATCAAAAAGGAAAGGAGATTCTATGCAAAAAGATAAGTGGTGGCTTCCGTTTTTAGCAGTGGGAGTCATCATCGGATTGTCGGTGGGTTTGATTTATTATACTAGACCCGCTAAGGACGGAGAAGTAGGGACTTCATCAGTTTCGCAATCAACTTCAAGTGCTGAGAACAATACTGCCTTGAGTCTAAAAGGTCAACAACTTCCAGAATTTAAAATGACTTCTCAAGACGGTAAATTGGTTGCTAGTTCAGAGCTGTATGATAAACCTATGTTAATTGTCGAATGGGCTAGTTGGTGTCCTCATTGTCAGAAACAACTACCCATTGTTCAGCAGATGTATGAAAAGTATGGTGAACAGATCAATTTTGTTTTACTAAATATGAACGAACCTGGTAAAGAAACAAAAGAGAGTGCTGATCGATACATTAAGGAAAAAGGATACACTTTCCCTTATTACTATGACGAAGATCAATCAGCTGCAGATCTATTACAGGTTCAGACCATACCAAGTATGTATTTTGTAACCAAAAAGCAAGAAGTAAAAAATGTATTGGTTAACCATTCCGATGCGGAAAGCTTTTCTAAAGAGTTGCAAACACTACTCAACTAACATATATCTACTATAGAAAAGGGGGAAGAAGAAATCACAATAGGATTTCAGAAATAGCAATGAGAGATTTCATTAAAAAGGTCTCCATATTGTTTATCATTTTATTCTTATCTGTTCCATTAGCCTTAATGGGACAGATACTTGGTAGCGCTGCAGCAAATGAAGGCGGTAGTACTATTGAAGTAGGTGGAAATACAAAGATAACACAAAATGGATGTTCCCGTAAAATTGAAAAAACGGAAAAAATTAGCTGGCGCCTGCCTAGAAAACCAGTGGATTTGGTAATCTTGCAGGATGCGAGTGGATCATTTAAGAACACCATTCCAAATGTCCAGAATGCTTTAAAAACTCTGACGACATTTGTGAAGGAAGAAGAGTATGATGAAAATAACCCACGTTTGGTTAAGACTGATAATCCAGATACATCAGACCGGGTTATGATGGCGACCTTCCAAGGTGCAGATGGATACAACTACTACTACAATAACGATTTTACAGGCCGTAAAGATGTTTATGGTAGTTGGGGACCTGACTATGATTACAAATACAAGGCAAGTAACTTGTCTTCTGACCAAAATGATATCCATCAATTCATTAATAATATTAAAGTAGCGGGAGGAACACCAACTGTTCCAGCTATTGACGATGTCATTGCTCAATATAATGAAAGAAAAGGGAATATGGCTAATGGTCGTAAAACTATCTTTCTTTTGATTACGGATGGTGTTGCCAATGGGAAACGTGACCCTGATGGTAAGGTTCGTCTAGAGTACAGTGACTATCGGAACAATATTCTTACACGTGCATGGAATTTTAATGAACTAACAGAGGCGTCTCAAAACGTTTTAGGGCGTGTGAAAGAGGTTAAGGAAGCATCTACAAGACTTAAAAATGTTGTTGGTTCTGAAGGAACAGTAGTAGTTGGTTTCTGGGAAGACGTAACAATCTTTGCGAATTCCAAAGCTCAGTACTATGACACATATAAAGAAGGTTATTCAAAATATTTTGATATAGGGGATAACCGAAGTGTCCAAGAGATTTTCCATGAAGCATTAGAGGGGATGGCTTCTCCAGCTAAAAATATCAATGGAAAAGATGTTTCCTTCTATGTTAATGAACAAAGCGATATCAATAAATTCTCAAGTCGAGTTCTAGAATCTGTTGGTGCTGCTCTGGTTAAAGAAGATATCAAAGGTGAGTTTGAAGTTACTCCAGGATATAAGGTAGATGCAGTTCGAATTAATGGTAAGAAGATTGTATCAAAGGTTACCGATTCGAAGAAAGAAATTCGTGGTAAGATTGTTCAAGAAGGAGACAAGGTTACAATCTCTGTTCCAGAGAGTGTCTTTAATCCAGGAAACAACAAGTTTGACTATGATTTGAGTAAGGAAGCACATGCTGAACAAGTTGATGAGGATGATGAGCAAGACCCTCCTGCAGACTACAAACCAGTTAAGGAGACAGTTCCAGTTCCTGAGCTGACTGGTAAATTTAAAGTTGGTGATTTTGCGACTGAAACAATCGGTGGTTCGAAAGAAACTGTAGAAGTTCAAAAACTTGAATACTGTTACCCAAGTGCCACCAAGAAAATTGCAGACCAAGATCAAAGCAATGATACTGGTACTATTGAAGATCCACTTCAATTGACTAAAAAACCAGCCTATGCGGCTAACTTGTCTGCCAAAGACGAAACATTTACTTATACAGTAGATTACAACTTCAACAACGTTCCTTATGAGTTTAAGCAAAACGTTATGTTGACAGACCCTCTTGACTATCGTTTAGAAGTTGTAGGTCATCATGCTTCTGGACCACAAGGTCAAATCTTGACTCGTGTAGTGAAACAAAATGACGATCTCGGAAACGAACGTGAAGTTGTTGTTGCTGATGTACCAAGTGTGAATGGTTATGAATACTTAGTGCTTCAAAAAGCTAAAATGACCATTACCGTTCGCTTGAAGGAGCAATATCGCAATAATCAAGCGAGCAAAGAATTCATGGCCCTTCTTCAGGATAATGATGGCTTCGGTTTGCTGAACCAGGGTAATATCATGTGGAATGGTGAGGATAATAATCCTGATCCAAGTAAACATGCTAAAACAGCTGACAAACCAAGTACCATTCGCCGTTCAAATCCAGTTTACGTGAAACCTCCAGTTGTAACAGAAATTACGAAGAAGGTTAATGACAAAGAACATGAAGATTTGAAGGCAGAAGAGGAACTCTTTGAGTACAAAGTGACTGTTCCATGGCCAGGCATTGCAGATACATTTAGCCTTACGGATACAGTTGTTTCAGAGTTGGAAGTTCAGGCAGATAGCTTGAATGTAAAACTTGGTGAAAAAGATAATACTGACTTGAAAACTGCTGCAAAAGTTGAAGGTCAAACTGTTTCACTGACTCTTGATAAAACTCAACTCGAAAAGATCTCACGTAAGGTAACGCGTCGTAAGACTAAAGATGTTCAATACCTAGAATTGACCTTCAAGGCTAAGATTCGTCCGGGTGCTGACCTTTCTAAATATAAGGAAGATGGTCAAATTAAAGTACCTAACACGGCAGATGTTGCCTTGAATGATATCAAGAAAACATCGAATAAAGTAACGGTTACACCACCAAAACCACAAGAACCTTCTATTGATAAGAAGATTAATGAGAACTTGGATAGCTTCCAAACGTTTGATGGGCAACCATACAACTACAACATTACAACAGCAGTACCAAGTGATGTTGCTAATTACAAGAAATTTGTGATTCGTGATACACTGGATGCTAATTTGGAACTTGCAGGAGACGTAAGTATTAAAGGTTCTGCAGCGGCCCTCTTTGATATCCACACCAATGGCCAAGAGATTACGGCAACGGTGAAGGATGGTCAGTTTGGTGAACTTGCAAAATACTCAACTGTTGAACTAGTCATTCCTGCAAAAGTTAAAAATGGTGTGACAGGCACAATCATTGAAAACAAGGCTTCTATTTCCTTTACAAATGAGAATAATGTAGAGAAAGAAGTTGAATCGAAACCTGTCACCGTAACGCCACCTCCTGTAACGAAGAAGATCAATGAAACTCTTGATCACTTAGATATCGCGACAGGTCAAGCGTATAACTACAACATTAAGACAAAACTTCCAACAGATATTACAGATTACAAGAAATTTGTGATTACAGATACACTTGAAGGAGATTTGTCAGTTATCAATGAAACTTCAAGCAAACCAGTTATCAAAGGAGCAGCTGCAGCCTTCTTCGATGTAACAGTTGAGGGTCAAACCGTGACTGCAACGATGAAGGACTTTGCGAACGCTACAGCTCTTGCTGGTCAAGAAGTGGAATTGATTATTCCGGCTAAGATCAATGATGGAGTGACTCGTATCAACATTCCAAATACTGCGAAGTTCAGCTTCACAGATAAGAACGATCATAGCGGAGAAAAAGAAACGAAACCTGTCACCGTAACCCCTCCATCAGAACCAGGTGTTGATAAGAAAATCAACGAAACACTGACAGAGGCAACAATCGGGGCAGAAACCGACTTTACTTATAATATCAAAGCGAAATTGCCAAATGATATTACAACGTACAAGTCCTTCGTTGTAACGGATACCTTGGATGAGAACTTGACTCCAGGTCAAGCTGAAATCAAGGGAGCGGCAGCGAAATTCTTCGATGTAACAGTTCAAGGTCAAACCGTGACTGCAACGATGAAAGATTTTGCGAATGCGGGTGACTACGGTAACCAAGAAGTAGAGCTCGTGATTCATGCCAAAGTGAAGAAAGGCTCAACTGTTCCATCTATTGAGAACAAAGCTAAGATTACTTACACCAACAAGAATGACCAACAAGGTGAGAAAGAAACCAAGCCAGTCACTGTTACTCCACCGCCAATCACTAAGAAGGTGAATGGTCAGGAACACGCAGATCTTGGTAAGTTATCAGAAATCTTTACTTATACGATTGACTCAACGGTTCCACATGTGGCAGATAGCTTCACTATTTCAGATGATATCGTCAAAGAATTGGCATTTGAAGGAGAAGCAACGGTCACTGTTGATGGCCAAGCTGTTCAAGACCTCACTGTAACAACAGAAGGTCAACGTTTGACGGTCACATTTGGTAAAGAGCAAGTGAAACAATATGCTGGTAAAGCTGTACAAGTTTCATTTAAGGCTAAGGTGAAGGAAGGCATTACCTTTGATGCACTCTTAGCAGCTTATCCAAATGAATCAAAAGACAAGCCGGTAGTACCAAATACTGCTAGCTACATCATTAATGATAATCCTGATTCTAAGAAAGAATCAAAACCAGTTACCGTTACACCACCACCAACCACTACTCCAGAGCTTAAGAAGGAAGTAAACAGAGCAGAACGTTATGATCTTGTAAAACGTAATGAAGAATTTACTTATACTTTGAAAACAACAATGCCTGCCAGCGCAACTGTGTTTGAGATGACAGACGAGTTGAAAGAAGTTCTAGAATTTGTCGGTGAGAATGCTTCAGCTACTGTTAAACTTGATGGTGAGGATGCAGGATCGAAGGCGACAGTGACACTTTCTGGTCAAGTCATCAAAGTTGCCTTTACAGAAGCTTCTGTAAAAGCAGATGCCGGTAAGTCAATTGAAGTGAATTTCAAGGCTAAGATTAGAGATAATGCCAACTTATCAGCTTATGTGAATAAAGATGGTAAGACAGAGATTCCGAATAAGGCTTCTTATGATATTGATCATAATCCAAAATACCACAAGGACTCTAATGAAGTCCCAGTAACGCCACCAACACCAGACGAGCCAGAAATCAAGAAAGATGTGAACGGCAAGGCAGAAGCAACCCTCGCGAAACGTGATGAAGTCTTCACTTATAATGTGAAAACAAGTGTAGCGCAAGATGCGACAGCCTTCAGCGTAACCGATAAGATCGAAGATGTTCTTGAGTTCGCAGGGACTTCAAGTGCTAAATTGAATGGTCAAGCCCTTGAAGCAAGCCAAATCAAGGTAGAAGGTCAAACGATTACCTTGACGCTTACAGAAGAACAAGTGAAAGCCAATGGCGGTCAAGCAGTTGAATTAACATTCGACGCGAAGATCAAAGCTGGCGCAAACTTGTCCGCATATGTGAAGGAAGACGGCCGTACACAGATTCCAAATAAGGCTTCTTACGACGCAAGCTTCCCACACAAACCAGGTGTGCACAAGGATTCTAATGAAGTCCCAGTAACACCTCCAACACCAGAAGAGCCAGAAATCAAGAAAGATGTGAACGGCAAGGCAGAAGCAACCCTCGCAAAACGTGATGAAGTCTTCACCTATAATGTGAAAACAAGTGTAGCGCAAGATGCGACAGCCTTCAGCGTAACCGATAAGATCGAAGATGTTCTTGAGTTCGCAGGAACTTCAAGTGCAACCTTGAATGGTCAAGCTCTTGATGCTAGCCAAATCAAAGTAGAAGGTCAAACCATCACCTTGACGCTTACAGAAGAACAAGTGAAAGCCAATGGCGGTCAAGCCGTTGAATTAACATTCGACGCCAAGATCAAAGCTGGCGCGAACTTGTCCGCATATGTGAAGGAAGACGGCCGTACACAGATTCCGAATAAGGCTTCTTATGACGCAAGCTTCCCACACAGACCAAGTGTGCACAAGGACTCTAACGAAGTTCCAGTAACGCCACCAACACCAGACGAGCCAGAAATCAAGAAAGATGTGAACGGCAAGGCAGAAGAAACCCTCGCAAAACGTGATGAAGTCTTCACTTACAACGTGAAAACGACAGTAGCGCAAGATGCGACAGCCTTCAGCGTAACCGATAAGATCGAAGATGTTCTTGAGTTCGCAGGAACTTCAAGTGCTAAATTGAATGGTCAAGCTCTTGATGCAAGTCAAATCAAGGTAGAAGGTCAAACGATTACCTTGACCCTTACAGAAGAACAAGTGAAAGCAAGTGGCGGTCAAGCAGTTGAATTAACATTTGACGCCAAGATCAAAGCTGGCGCAAACTTGTCCGCATATGTGAAGGAAGACGGCCGTACACAGATTCCGAATAAGGCTTCTTATGACGCAAGCTTCCCACACAAACCAGGTGTGCACAAGGATTCGAACGAAGTCCCAGTAACACCACCAACACCAGACGAACCAGAAATCAAGAAAGATGTGAATGCTAAAACTGAGGAAATCCTCGCTGATCGTGACCAAATTTTCACTTACAACGTGAAAACAAGTGTCCCAACAGATGTATCCTCCTTCAGTGTAAGTGATACACTTGAGTCTGTTCTTGATTATGCAGGTTCAGCAAGTGCGACCTTGAATGGTCAAGCTCTTGATGCTAGCCAAATCAAGGTAGAAGGTCAAACGATTACCTTGACCCTTACAGAAGAACAAGTAAAAGCCAATGGCGGTCAAGCAGTTGAATTGAGCTTCACTGCGAAGATTAAAGCGGGAGCTGATTTGACTCCATATCTAACAGATCGTGGATTCACTGTTCCAAATACAGCTTCTTATGATGCGAAGTTCCCACACAAACCAGGGCTACACAAAGATTCGAATAAAGTTCCGGTAATCGTTCCAAAAGAACCAGAACCAGAAATTTCTAAGAAGATTAATCGTACCTTGGACCACTTGGATGTGGAATACGACGCACCATACATGTATAATGTCAATACAACTTTGCCAAAAGATATTGATAAGTACAAAGAGTTCACAGTCACAGATACACTCGAACCGGTCTTGGCAATCGCTGATACACCAGTAGCCTATGTGGACGGTCGTGATGCAAATGGAGCTCTTGAAACAAGTGTTGAAGGAAATACTGTCACTGTAAAAGTGAAAGATTTCGCTCGATTGAAAGGTTTCAAAGAGATTCAATTGTACATCCCAGCTAAACTCAAAGCGAATAGCGATTTGAAAGCTTATAAGGACCAATTGGTACCAAACAAAGCAACTGTCAACTTCAAGGATGCCAATGGTCAATCTGGCAGCAAGGAATCAAAACCGGTAACGGTGAAACCACGTGACCCAGAAAAACCAACAGATCCGACACCAGGTGAACCTGCTAAGACAGTTGGACCAGAAAATGGATCAACACCAGGGACTTCATACAACTTGCCAAATGCAACAGATACTTTCCGCTTCGATATCACTACTCCGGTTCCAACGGATCCAGTGGATGAAAATGGAAATGCCAAGAAAGATCAATATGGTCGTCTTGTCAAGACAGATTTGACGAACTTCACGATCAGTGATGAAATCCATTCAGTTTTGAAAGTCAATAAAGACCGAATCGCTCTTAAAGTTGAAAACGCTCAGTTTGACAAGCTCAAAGCAGCTCTTCAAGCTCAAGTTGAACAGGCAGAGAAGGAACTGAAAGCTTTGACAGGTAAGTCAATTGATGAGACCTCAACAGAGGATAACAAGAAGGAAGACCTAAAAGCGGCGGAAGCTAAAGTGGCTGAATTGAAAGCGAAGTTGGAAGCAGCTAAGGCAGCGCAACCAGCTAAACCAGCTGAAGCGGAAACGCCGGCAACTCAAGCTACATCTGATTCTTCTGCAACAGAAGATAAGAAACCTGCTGACACCGAAACAAGTCAAAACCTTGCAAGCCTAGAGGCAGAGTTGAAAGTAGCTGAAGAAAACTTGGCTAAGCTTCAAGCACCAGCGGAGAAAGAAGCAGAATTAGCACCAGCTGATAAGAAACAACAACAAGAGAAACTTGAAAATGAAATCAAGAACCTGAAAGAAGCTCAAACTAAGCTTCAAGCGGCTATTGATAAATTGAGTAAGGTTTCAAATGATCGTAGTGAATTAGTAGGTAAAGAGTTGGAAGCAATTGCCACTGTTACTTACGATGAAGTTCAAAACATTGTAACTCTTGAAATCAGCGATAAGGATGTTCTCGAAGCCTTGAAGGGAAGTAAAGTAACTCTCGTTCTTTATACAAACTTCAGAGAAGGAACAGATTTTGCACAATTCGCGACAGGTGTACCAAATACGGCAAAAGTAAGCTTTAACGATAAATCAAAAACTACCAACAAGGTTGTGGTGACACCACCGGTTCCGGTAACGCCACCAGCTCTAAATATCCCACCAGCAGAGGGGGATATTCCGAAAAAACCAACAGAACCAGGTAAAACATTGCCAAATACAGGTTCTGAAGGATCTTCAATCTTTGGAGTACTTGCAGCCCTTACTCTAGGACTTGCTGGACTTCTAGTTTGGAAGCGTAAAGCTGAACGTTAGTATCATATAGTAAGAGGAGAGTAGAAAATTTTACTCTTCTCCTTACTGTATATTGAAAGTGTTAAGGAAAGAATAATGAGTAGAAAAAAATTATTAAAGTTAGGGATTTCTATACTTGCTTTAAATGCTCTTGGAGTAGTAACTTATCATGTAGCTCCTGACTTGTATCGAATTCCAACAGTGCATGCAGAAGAGACTCCGGCAGAAGATGAAGAAATTCCAGACGGACAAGAGCGAAACATTGCAAATACGTTCAAAAGAATGCTCAATAATATAGAATCTTCGATTAAGGATTATACAGATAATCCAGAAGAGGAGAATAAAGAACTCCTAGAGGGTGATGTAGAAGAAGCAAAGAATTTTTTTGAGACTGCAAAGAAGGCAATGAAGAGTCCAGAAGGTCAAAAAAGTTTTGCGGCGCTTGAAGCTCGCTACAATTCTTTAAAAGCTAAGGCTGAGGCGCTTCTCTCAGGGGGAGATTTAAAAGAAGAACATCAAGAAGTCACAACTACTGAGGAGATTCCTTACCCATCTCGTACAGAAAACAATGCAGACCTCGCCGAAGGTACTCGAAAGGTAAAACAAGCGGGAGAAAAAGGTCAGAAGAAAGTTGTTTGGGATGTTACTTTGGTAAATGGCGTTGAGAAAAAACGTGATAGAAAGAGCCAAACAGTAATTAAAGAACCAGTAGAAGAAATCATCGAAGTAGGAACTAAGAAAACAGGTGTAGAAACCAAAGAAACAGTGACTGTAGAGGAGAAAGTTGCTTTTAAAGAAGAAACGAAAGTAGACCCAGCACTGGATAAAGGTCAAACACGTGTTGAAGAAGGTGAAGAAGGTATTGATGAAGTCACTTATGAAGTGACAAAAGTGGATGGTGTTGAAAAATCTCGTAAAGAAGTTTCACGCAAGACCAAGAAAGCTGCAAAAAACAAGATTACCTATACCGGTGGGAAAGCTGTTGTAACGACTAAGGAAGTAACCAAAACTGAAGAAGTTGCCTTCCAGACTCGTGAGGTTGAAAATGCACTCTTAGCTGAAGGTGTTCGCCGAGTGAAAACAGCTGGGCAAAAAGGTGTTCGTACCATTGTTGAAACTGTCACTTACACAGACGGCGTTGAAACAGGTCGTGAGGTGAAATCCAACACAATCACTACTCCAGCAGTAGACGAAGTTGTCGAAGTTGGAACTAAGAAAGTAGTAGCCCCAGTTGTAACGACTAAGGAAGAGACCAAGACAGAAGAAGTTGCTTTCCAAACTAAGGAAGTAACAAATCCAGATTTTCCAGAAGGGACTCGTCAAGTGAAGACAGCTGGTAAGAAGGGTGTTCGTACGATTGTTGAAACTGTCACTTACACAGACGGCGTTGAAACAGGTCGCGAGGTGAAATCAAACACAATCACTACTCCAGCAGTAGACGAAGTTGTCGAAGTTGGAACTAAGAAAGTAGTAGCCCCAGTTGTAACGACTAAGGAAGAAACGAAGACAGAAGATGTTGCCTTCCAAACTAAGGAAGTCACAAATCCAGATCTTCCAGAAGGAAGTCGTCAAGTGAAGACAGCTGGTAAGAAGGGTGTTCGCACCATTGTTTATACAGTGACTTACACAGACGGCGTTGAAACAGGTCGAGTTGAGAAATCAAGCACAATCACCACTCCAGCAGTAGATGAGATTGTTGAAGTTGGAACTAAGAAAGTAACTCCTACAACAACCAACGGTGATAAGAATGATACTGCAATAACAGGGAACCAAGCTGAAAGCACTAAGAAAGAAGAAACTGCAAGCCAAGATAAGAAAGTTCTACCAAGCACAGGTACAGCTTCTACCAGTCTTCTTTCAATGATTGGTTTATTTATCGCCGGTCTAGTAGGCTTTGTCGTTCGTAAGAAGGACTAAGGCTCTCTAATATACAAAAGTATCTTTTGTACGAGAAATACTAAAAAGAACCCAGAATTTATTCTTGGGTTCTTTCTTTATAAAAAATTAAATATATTAATGTTTATGTGTGGCTTGAGTACGTTATGAAACTCATAGAGTGATAATAGGATTAACTATAAAACAGTTATTCACATGGTGTAAACGCCTTTTCTAAAATTTTTATATTTTAATTATTCTCACCAAAAATTGACAATCTGGAAATACAAAATAATAAATTTTTATCTATAATCTACTTTTAATTGCCCTTTTTTTGTGTTAAAATGAGATGAATATTTCTTTTGAAATGATTAAACAATCATTTTTAGTTTTGGAGGTACATTATGAAATGGAAATATCGCATGAGAATGCCTTTTTCTACTATTTTCAGTAGAAAAAAACAGGCTTTTCTCGGACTAGTCGTTTTACTTTTTTCTATTTTTCTTATTCCGCTTCAATCTTATGCGGCTTTAGAAGAAATAAAAAACGGAACGGATATCTCAACCTTGGATATTCGTAAGTTTAATTTGAACATCAACAATTTTAGTGTTTTATCTAAATCACAGGCTGTTGATCAGTTTCATTTATCGAATCCCCACTATGAATATCTCTGGGGTGGTGCCTATCCAGGCGAGATGGAGAACTTTACTCTTAAAGTAGATAAAAGTAAAAAACAGGATCAAGTTTTTGAAAATCCTCTTTCTCTAAAATTCACAAATATTGGGACAGTTAATGGTAAGCAAGTAGATGCTTACTTAAAATTCAATAAGGTAACTCTTCACTATCTAAACACTGCTCAGGCAGAATCTGAGATGAATAGTGCTCAAAAATCTACTGTTGAATTTTTCTCTATTTCAGAATTGTGGGAAAATAATGCTTTTGAAATTGGGAATGTTCCCTATGTAGATGCAGCTCATGACTACATTATGAATAAGGCTTTTTGGCTTGATGCGGATGTAACAGCAGAGTTGCGTTATGCAGATGGTTCCGAGACAGATTTGAAGTTGGTTATGAAGCCAACAGACATCGATGCAATGGATGCCAACAACTTGAAGGAAACCTTCTATGTTAAGGATTATCAAAATGATGTTAATCTTCGTTTGATGAATAATGCCAATGTCTTAAGACAGGAAGATCAAGGAGATCGAACTGCTTGGGTAGCAACTCAGATTACAAGCGGTAGCTATTCTGAGAACAATATCTCTGGTTTTGCCCTTCGATCAAATAGTAATAGTATGAATTTTGGTTACTCATCAACAGAGGTTGCTTCGGCCGTCTTTGGTCTTTATATTGAAAAAATTGATCCGAGCCCTGTTCTAGCAGTGGATCCTACAGAGATTCCAGCTAAGGAAGGACAAGATGTAACCTATAAAGCTACGTTTAAAGTTCCGGTTCCAGGTAAGGACATTTTAGCAACGCCTTCATCTATCGAAATGGTTCAGAAATTTGATGAGCGCCTTAATTATCAAGGACTTAAAGTGGAATCAGGTGGAGTGACTTTACAGGAAGGGCGTGATTATACTATTGAAAAGAATGGTCAAACTGTTACTGTTAAAATGACACCTGAATACATAAAAGCAAATTCTTCTGCTGAAATTATTGTAACTTATAATACTACTACAAACAAAAAAGTAGAAGAAAAAGGTTCTGGAAAGATTGACAATACTGTAACATTGCATGTTGATAATTTATCAGCTCCTTCTAATCAGGTAAGCACGGCCCTCCTTTATGAAAAACATCATGAGTTTGTGAGTGGAACCCCAGGCAAAGAACTTCCACAAGAAGTGAAAGACCTGCTTCCAGCAACAGAAAAGAACTTGTCTAATGGTACTCAAGTAACGCCAACACAACCAAGCCAAACAGAAGTGAAGACGGCAGAGGGTACATGGAGCTTTAAGTCTTATGACAAGGCATCAGAAACCATCAATGGAGCGGATGCCCACTTCGTCGGTACTTGGGAATTTACCCCAGCACCAACTTACAAGGCAACAC